>CAZVXG010000059.1:0-6363 GCA_964631635.1 uncultured bacterium
GGGTACGACGACGCCTCACACGCCCCTCCACACGAACACGGCGTCGCCAACCGGTGCTGCGATCCTTTAGAAGCCTATTCACTTTCCGATAAAGGGTTCTACAATCCTTCAGAAGCCCCTAAACTTTCCGATAAAGGGTTCTGCAACGGGTTCTGCGATCCTTCAGGAGCCCCTAAACCCGATAACGAGTTCTGTGCGATGCTTCAGATTCTGTGCGCTCCTTCAGAAGCCCCTAAACTTTCCGATAACGCACCCTGTAAGATCTTTCAGACTCTATGCGATCCTTCAGAAGCCCCTAAACTTTCCGATAACGCACCCTGTGCGATGCTTCAGACTCTGTGCGATCTTTCAGAAGCCCCTAAACTTTCCGATAACGCACCTTGTGTGATCTTTCAGACTCTGTGCGATCCTTCAAAAAGAAGAAGCCCCTAAACTTTAGAAAATTCGCGTTCTCATCATCTGATCGCCAATTATTTTCGACAATGCAAACCGGCCCGCAAGACCGGTTTTTTTGCCAGAACTGTTACGCATTTCTAAACCTTATTGTTGATAAATATTAGATCAACAAGAGTGCAAAGACGAAGGCGAAGAGGGCGAACGATTCGATGATCGTGATCGAAACGAGGGTCTTGCCATAAAGAGCGGGCTGCTTGGCCGCTGCCTGGATGGCAGTGACGCAGCATTTGCCCTGGAAGATCGACGAGGTGAGGATCGCCAAACCGACGAAAAGGCCAATGCCGATGCCGGCGGCTCCGGTCAGGGTCCCCCCTTTGATTGCAGCTTTCATCATCACCATGAGAATGAGGCCGTAGATCGACTGGGAAGAGGGGATCGCCGAGAGAGCGATAAACTTGGCGTGCCCTTCCTCGACGCGGCTCATGATGGCGTGGGAAGCCATGCCGGCAATGCCGCATCCGATCGAACTTCCCAGACAGCCAAGCCCCATGACGATCGCGGGTCCTATCATATCGATATTCATAAAAAAAACTCCTATTTGATTTTGCGTAATCTTAATGGGCTGAAAAGGCGGCCTCCGCCTTCGAAACTATACCGGAACCACTCGAGAAAGTTGAGTCGCAAACCATGGATAGTCCCTCCCATGACGGACATGCCTATGTTCAGGGAGTGGCCGACGAGAATGACGGCAACGGTGGCGATGACTCCCAACTCGATCCCAAGGGTCGTATTCATCGTCTCGGCCATGACCATGCCTGCCAGGGCGAGCGCATAGAGGCGAAGATAGGAAAGGATATCGGAAAACACCTGGATGCCGTTGGAAAGTTCAAAGAGCGACATCCATCCTTTCCTTTGAAATAAAGAGATGATCACGACAAGAGCGGGACCGATGGCGAGAAGCTGCAGACCAATGGGAGCGGCAGCGCTCTTGCCTACCCATCCGAGAAAATTAGCGATGGTGGTGGCGTCGAGATAGACGGGGAAATATAAATAGCCGCCGACCATGAAGAGGATCCAGCCGAGTGCAGCCGGGTTGCGAAACGTATTGCGGAGGATGGACAGACTGAGGTGGAAAATCCCGACTACGAGGGAGAGTTCGAGCAGGATATTGAGATAAAAATCTTCGAGCGCCGCGTATTTGGTCCTCCCTTCTTTGAGGTATTCGGTCCTGACGAGAAAATCGTGTCCGTCCCGGGCTGCCGCAACGCCTGGAAACCTCTTGAGATAGGAGTCGTAAACGTCGTCTTTCTGCTTCCTGTGGTAATCGGCTTTGCGGGCAGCGAGGTAATGGATGAAAGAGGACTTGCGAAATGGATTGTCCGGTCCGATTTCGGCGCCGAAAAAAGAGGCGGTGGCAACGCCCCAAATGATGGTGGATAGGGCGAGAATGAAAGATAGCTTCGCCAGCCGTCTGAGGACTCCAGGAGCATCTGCAGGCAGCTTCCATTTGAAGAGAAGGGCGAGGAGGAGAAAAATCAGGCCGTAGCCTGCGTCGGAGATGATCATGGCGAAGAAGAGGGAGAAGAAAACAAGGACCCAGGCGGAAGGGTCTTTATCGGTAGGGGCTGGGGTATCGTAGATGTGCATCAGGTCTTCGCCGATCTTGGAAAAGCCTTTATTCTCGATGCAGGTAGGGATCCGGTCATGCGGTTCGACTGCGACTTGCGCGCATTCGATTTCTAAATTGCCGAGAAGGCCATAGAGCCCTTTGACCCTGTTTTGCGGAACCCAGGCTTCGATAGCGAAGAGGGCGTCTCCCAGAGGAGTCGAGGCATCGTGCTTAGCGAGGCGCAAGGTATATTCGTTGAGGCAGTCGTCAAAGCCATTTTGCAAAGCGGGCAGGGCGTTGCAATAGATCCTGAGATCGGCATCGGTGCGGGCTAATTCTTCGCTGGCGCTCAGGAGCTTCTCGCGCAAGACTCCAACGGGCTGCTCGATCAGGATTTCGATCATCCTGGGATATTGGGTCCGCTCCCTGGCTAAGCTTACGAAATAGTCGAGATCGTATTCAGTCCCGACAAAAACGACCTCAGGGGGAAGAGATATTTCACGGGCGAGATCGCTCTTCATGCAAAAAAACTGAAGAACCCGATTCCCTTCCCGCTCGATCCGATTGACGTCGTCCATAGAAAAGTCGCCAAAAATGGAGATCCTGGCGATCTCGGCGCTCAAAATCCTCTGTTCTTCGATGAGCTGCTGACGCTCGGCGTTCAGGGCGAGGATCCTCTCGGCAATTTTTAAGGGTTCGAGATGGGGCGCTTCCTTTGGATGGACGAAGTGGTGTTTGGCGATTTTAATGGCGGAGAGGATCTTCTTGCCGTTTTCAGGCATTTCGAGCGCTTTCTTATGAGAGAGGCCGATGAATTCGAGAAAACCAGACCGCTGGGCTAAAGAAAAGAAGCGATCCATGTCTTTCTTGCTGCCATAAATGAGAAATTTCTGCAGATTTACGATCATGACGCCTCGCGCGCTTTCCGTTCCTCGATTTTTCTCTTGGCGACTTTGGCTTGTGCAACGGATGCGAGCTGTTGATCGCTGAGGAAAATCCGGATCTTGCTGATGTTCTGCTGGGATCTGGGGATGAGAATCTTTTCAAAGAGGTTGACTCGGATCGAAACATCGCGCAGCTCCTTCTCCAGGGCGCGCCACTTTTCTTCGGCGATGGAAAGTTTTTCGCGGAAGGTGACCATTTTCCGGAGAAGCTCGGTGGCGCGGTCGGTCCAGACGGGGGTATCGAAAAGAAAATAGTCGGCATCGTGAAAGACGATGCTCTCCAGAATCGGAATCTCAACGCCTGCAACGTTCTCATACTGCTTCTTGACGTGGAGGACATCGGCATACTGAAGGAGGTTGCAAGAGACTTTTTCGAGGAGGAAAGGGGAAAAGGCTTCGACTTGAGTGTGGGAAAGAGCAAGGAGATCCTGGAGATTGGAAATCTCCATCTGCGCCGCAGTCACCTCGAATTGGAGCATTGCCTTTTTTAATTGGAGCGTTGGGAGATAGCGGAGAAATTGCCCAAGGCGCGTCTGCTGAATCCGGAGCTCGGTCTTGGACAGTTTAATGCTCATTTCTCAGAGGGGAGTTCCTTGGGCCAATATTTATCGGCAATCTGTTTCTTCACGCCGACTTCCTCGAGTTCAAAGCACTCGGCGAGCATCAACCAGCCAAAGTCGAGAGCCTCCTCAAGAGAGCGGTTCACTTCGAGGTTCATCATCCGCTCTTCGAACAAAAAAGAATAGCGGAGCAGCTTTTCATCCCAACGAGAGAGGCGGAACCCCATCGACTGCCGCTCGCGGGCTTTCTTCGAATCTGCGTAAAGGCGAATCATCGTATTGGCAATCTCCCCATGGTCTTCCCGGGTCACTTTTCCGATGACCTGCTGTTTCAAGCGGGAAAGCGAGCCAAAAGGATCGATCACCCCTCCATGCAGGTAGAACTGCCCTTCGGTGATGTAGCCGGTATTGTCGGGGATGGGATGGGTGACGTCTCCGCCGGGCATGGTGGTGACGGAAATGATCGTGATGGAACCGCTTCCTTCGATATCGACCGCTTTTTCATAGCGGAATGCGAGGTCGGAGTAGAGCGACCCCGGGTACCCGCGATTGGATGGGATCTGATCCATCGTGATCGCTATTTCCTTGATCGCATCGGCATAAGCGGTCATATCGGTCATAAGGACAAGGACATACTTGCCGGCGAGGGCGAACTTTTCAGCGACGGCGAGAGCCATGTCGGGGACGAGGAGGCACTCGACGGGAGGGTCTGTGGCTCGATGGATGTACATCACGGTCTTTTCGATCGAGCCCGCTTTTTCCGCATTGTCGATAAAGGCTTGATAATCGTCGAAACGGAGGCCCATGCCTGCAATGATGACGACGTCCGCATCCGTCTGGTTCGCGATCCGCATGAGGAGGGGGTTGTAGGGTTCTCCAGCGATGGAAAAGATTGGGATCTTCTGGGATTTCACAAGACAGTTGAAGACATCGATCATCGGAATGTTGGTCCGGACGAGTTCGCGGGGGATGATGCGGCGAGTCGGATTGAAAGAAGGCTGTCCGATATCGACAGCGTCCCCTATGATCGCAGGGCCGTTGTCGATGGGATCTCCCGCTCCGTTCAGGCGCCTTCCCAAGAGAGAATCGGTAAAGGTAGCCTGGATCTGGCGGCCCAGGAAGGTGACCTGGTCTCCGGTCGAAATACCGCGGGTGTTCTCAAAAACCTGCAACGTGACAAGATCGTCGTCGAAACGGAGGACCGAAGCGAATGTGGTCGTGCCGTTGCTCTTATGAATCCGTGCAATTTCTCCCAGAGAGATCCCGACTGCCGCCACTGTGATCAGGTTGCCGCGCATATCGATGATCCGGTCATAGACTTTTCTCATGGATTACTTTCTCCTCTTTTCATCGATTTTGCGAGCGGCTGCAGCCATGGCCACATGATAGCGTTCGGAGTGAAAGGGGAGGAAATTGATGTTCTTGATGTCGTTTTGGAGGTTCAGGAAGTAGCTTCTTGCCTCGTCGTGCGCGTCGAAATCGAATCGGGTATCGAAGATCGATTGGATCAAGCGGAACATCTCGATCTGTCGATTAAGCGGGCAATAGCAATCCTCTTTATCGAAGGCGTTTTGCTGGAGATAGCAAAATTCATACAGCTCCGCTTTGAGATAGAGGATCATATCGTCCAGGGCCACCCCCTCTTCTCCAACGACCTCCATCCGCTTGCCGACTTCATCTCCTTTGCGGAGAATATAGGAGGCTTTTTCGACCCGTGCCGCCCAGTTTGCATAACGGGCGTCGAGTTCGTCTCCGATCTGGTCCAAATACTTCGTCCACGAAATCAGGGGATCGATCGCAGGATAGCGCCGTGCGTCGGAGCGGGCGCGGGACAAGCCGTGGAACGCGCCGACGATTGCGAGAGAGGCTTGCGTAACCGGCTCCTCAAAGTTGCCTCCTGCCGGAGAGACGCTGCCTCCGATCGTAAGAGAACCGGTCTTGTTAGCTTTAAGCTCCACGACTCCCGATCTTTCGTAAAAGGAAGAGATGCGGGAGGCGAGATAGGCAGGAAACGCTTCTTCTCCTGGAATCTCCTCGAGCCGGCCCGACATTTCCCGCATCGCTTGGGCCCAGCGCGAGGTCGAATCGGCGAGGAGGAGGACGTCAAGACCCATCTGGCGGTAGTATTCGGCGATCGCAGCGCCCATGTAAACAGATGCCTCGCGGGCCGCAACCGGCATCGAAGAGGTATTGCAGATCATCACGGTCCGCTTCATGAGCGGCTCATCGGTATGGGAATCGACCAATTGCGGGAAGGTGCGGAGCACTTCGACAACTTCTCCCGCCCTTTCTCCGCAGGCTACGATGACGACGATGTCGACGGCGGAATACTTCGACAAGTGGTGCTGCATAACGGTCTTGCCTGCCCCGAATGGACCGGGAGAACAGAAAGTACCCCCTTTCAGGACGGGAAACTGGGTATCCAGAATCCTCAGTCCAGTATCCATCATTCGGGTCGGCCTGGTCTTTTTCCCCTCGATCAGAGGATTTTTAACCGGCCATTTCTGCACCATCGTAAAGGCTACGCGCCTCCCATGTTCATCTTCTCCTTCAGCGATTTGGGCGTCGATTGGATAGAGTCCGCTTCTTGCCAGATGGGTGATTTTGACGCGGCCGAAAAAAGAAAAGGGAACCATGATGAGATGCTCAAAGCGCCCTTCGGGAACGGAGCCGATCCGATCGCCTCGGGATAAGAGATCCCCCACTTTCGCAAGAGGGGTAAATTCCCATTTTTTCTCTCGATTCAACGGTTTGAGATAAACGCCCCGCGAAAGATAGACCCCCGTAGCATGAGCCACTTCTTCCAGAGGGTTTTGCAATCCGTCGAAAATCGAGGTGAGCAAACCGGGACCCA
>CAZVXG010000060.1:0-6194 GCA_964631635.1 uncultured bacterium
CATCGGTTCGCGCTCGCTGCAAATTGACATATCCGATTGGCCATAGGCAATTTGCAGCGGGATCGAATCTGAAGACAAAAGCGCGGATTTAGGCCGGAATTGGAGTTTTGCAACTGGTTCTGAGGTCAGTTCCCTACTCCTCCTGCGGACCGCACGTTTCTCCGCAAGAGCCGCTGCTTCTCATTTTGGCAGGGTTTCTTCTTTTGCGGCGGCGTGTTCTTTTTTTTGCAGTTTTTCTCTTCATCACTCTTTTTTTTGCGGATTTTCTTTTTTTCTTGCGTGCAGCCATAAATCCTCCTTGGCGATAACAATTCTACCCTTGCCCGATTCCCTGTTTTTTTTCAATATTCGACTTGATGAACCATGGAGCAATACCGCCTTTATACCACTTATTCAAAAATAAGATTTAGAATGCGCAACGGATTCTGAATTTTAATTTTGATAAACGGTATAATATCGGTATAATTAAACAACGTATTACTGTATAATATCCCAATAATACGGATGGTTTATTTGACCAGTAAATTAGAACTAAATCCGCTCCTTTACCGCAGTGAAGCTGCTCATTTCACCGATCCGTCGAAATCGGATAAAGTGATGGAACTTGCTCAAAGGACATTGGATTCAAACGGCAAGCCAATTTGGACACACCAGGATTTTGATTGGGCTTATCGAAATCCGTTCGTTGCTGCAATCACACGAGGAAACGACTATGTGACCGAGCAGTGGTCTGAAGACTTCGTCATTGCTTGCAAACGGGACATCGGACTGGCAAAAGAATCGATGACGAATGTAGGCGTATCTCTATGGCACAGCCGTGGCGTCGATGCGCTGGCGCACTTTGCGAACACACTGGCCGTCGCACTCAAACTCATTTTGCATATTAATGCTGGCAACTTCTTAAAAGGCGTCCTCGGCATCGCGATCTCTTCTGGAAAATCCGTATTTCATATAGGCGCCGCAGTCGTCTATTTAACCCTCGCGTTAATTTCTCTATTACTTTGTCCAGAAAAAACGGAAAAATTATTCACTGAATTCTTGTCCAATCTGGGATTCTTCGTAAAAGATCTCGTCAGCTCCATCACTTGTGCAGGATATGCGATTCCATCCTGGCTGCCTTTGGCGATCCTATCGATCTGCCCTCTTGCGGGTATTGTTCTTTCCCTTGTAAAAGCGACCAGTGAATTTACTGGAATTTTCGCCCTGCTTGCCTATGGCGGCACAGCGATGCTTCTTTGTACAAAAGCAAAATTCGCTCAAAGAGATCTCGACAAGGATCCGAATAATGCGGAAGCTAAGAAAGCAGTTGCAAGCTGGGAAAATTTAAAGAAGGAACTGAATCCGCCTTGCTGTTGTGCCTTGTTAGCCTTACCGGGCAAAATCGCAAGCTTTAGGTAATCCTAAATATGTAAGGCTCTCTTGAGGTAACGAAAGCCGGGCGTTGTAGAGGATGCTCGAACGTTTAGAATAAAAAGCGCCCCATTTAGCTGAGGCGCTCGATTTTTTTGTTTTGCAATGAGCGTTCGCATGACATTGCGAATGATTGGAAAACAAACATCACAAACAAAGAAATCATGTAAGGGACGCTACGCTCAGGAAGCAATTTATAGGAAGAAAACCGCTCTATTGTATTGGCTCCCCCCAAAATAATAATTGGTGCATAGGCAACCATTTTCCTGGTTGTTTCATGGTACTCGAAAAATTCGCTAATTTTATCTTTTTTTCGATTCTGTGTTGCTGAATTATAGCGTCCAGCATGAGCTGGGCCAATCTCAGAGTTTTTTGGATTCGCAATATTTAATGAGCTCATAAACCCCTCTTTTATGGTCAGGCTATTTCAAGATATTTCACCCCGGCGCAACAACTCATGCACGATGCGTAGCCAACTAGCTGAGGCGCTCGATTTTTTTGTTTTGCAGGGAGTCTTCGACAGCCAAAGCGTCACGAGAAATAGCCAAAATCATACAAAACCCTAAAGATGAAAAAAGGTTCGATGGGAGGAACTTATACGAAATCATCTTTTCCACTACACTCGCCCCCCCTAAAATCAGTGGTAAAAATGCAGCGACCCTTCGGATCGTGCTATGCTTTATAAAAAATGCATCTATTTTATTTTCCAATTTTCTTGGCGGTTCTGAATGTATAAGTTGATTGCTGCGAACACATTTAGCATTAGCGATGTTAGATATGCTCATGCTTACACCTTTCCGTAATATTTCATTGGCGCACAGCATGCCATGCACGCAGCCGTCCCGGCTCCTGGAGTAACAAGATTTCCTACCAACAGAGCAGAACAAGCAGCTCCATAACCAGCGCCAGCAAGATCTTTAACAGCCCCCTCTGTGTTTCCAAAGAGCCACTTACCTGCCGCCAACATCGCAGTACCGCCAGCTCTTTGTGCGGCTCCTTCTGGAGAGCAGACATAACCACAGTCAATATAGCCAGTAATTGGCGTTGCCACCTTCCCGAGCACCCCTATAACTTTCCATGCTCCATTTTTCATCTTTTGTTTCACTGTGGTTTTGATGATTTCTGCCCCATTTGCGCAGGTCTCTACGCAAATTCTTTCTGGAATGTCATCCTTTCCTCCAGGAAGAGGTGTGCAGGCAATTTCACATGCTTGCCTTTCTGCTGACGGAGCCGCTTCTGCTCCAGGAAGATTGGAAATGATGTTCATCGCAAGCATCGCGATTGCCATCTTTCCTAAATTTTGGACAGGGTTTGCGAATCCAAAGTTCGCTACTCCGTGATTGGTGATTGCTTGAATTGTCATACTATCTCCTTTGTTTTTTGTGAGGAGTGAACAATACAAAAATTCTCCAGATATTTTCATCTAAAATAAAAAACTACACATTTTAAAGGCTAAATTAATTCGACATAAATGCTTCGTCTGCATATCCTCACCTTCTTAAATTCAAACCAATGGAGATTAGAAATGACAACAGCAATCGCAAACGTCGGCATGAGAACAATGGGATTCCACACCCAAGCAGCGTCTATTTTTGGTCTAGCTAGTCTTGCGAAGACAGTTTCAGCGCTAGCAATCCCGACTATTTCTATGTATGCGCTATCTAATATCCCTGTAGCAGATGCCAGGCATCATGGAAACGGAGGCGGAAGGAGTGAAGATGGGTTTGTGCAATGCATGAACTTATGCGATAAGAATGGGAAAGATGCCCATGAAGCTGCAAAACTTCTTTGTTATGCTGGCTGTTTAGTAATGAATTGGTTCAGCAAAAAGGAGAAATAAAATGTGCGAATCAGTAAAACAATTTTTACTCAATCTCACCCCTTTAGGGATGATAGGCGTTCTTTTTGTAAGAATATTTTTGGGCTCATGGAGCCTATGCGGTGGGATTAGTTTATTTAATTTCAAAAATCTTACCCCAGTTTTCACATGGAAAAGAGTAATTGGTATTTGCTTTATGACTCTTGGTCTAAGGCTGCTCATTGATGCTATATTCTCTTTCTCTATTTCATAGACACTACGAGGCTTCCCTGCTTCTTTTGAGGCAGGGAAAGCATTCTCAACGTAAGAGAGAGCCTTACATGTTTAGGACTCTCATAAATGGGATCATTCTTCTTCCCTAACGCACAACCAATCGCCCCCTGCACAGGGACAAAAAATTTCGAGTTGTATAACATAAGATGATGGATCAATTGAAAGTACGCGGCGGTAAGCCGCTGCAAGGCCATATCCACGCAGCGGGAGCGAAAAACGCCATGACGAAACTGCTCGTCGCTTCGCTGCTATCGGATAAGCGATGCACGTTCTACAACGTCCCCAATATCGGCGACGTCGAAATCACCGTAAAACTGTGTCAGGAAATCGGCTCCGAGGTCAAATGGGATAAGGAAAGCCGGACGATCGAAATCGCCACTCCTGAATTGAAAACGTCCTATGTCCCGCAGCGTTATTCCGGTTCCAATCGGATTCCCATCCTGATGATCGGCGCTTTGCTTGGACGTACCGACGAAGATATCATCGTCCCAACGATCGGGGGCGATTTGATCGGGGCCCGTCCGGTCGATCTCCATATCCATGCGCTCCAGAAACTGGGAGCCAGGATCGAATACCGCGAGATGAAAAAGGAAGGTGCCTATTTCGCCCAGGCGCATGCAGGACTTAAGGGAGCGGTCATCGACTTGACCTATCCTTCGGTCGGGGCTACGGAAAATACGATCCTTGCTGCAGTGAGAGCAAAGGGCTCCACCTTGATCAAGAATGCGGCGATCGAACCTGAGATCATCGATCTCATCCTCTTTTTACAAAAACTCGGCGCAAACATCATGGTCGACGCCGACCGGACGATCCGCATCCAGCGGGCGCATCAATTCCAGGAGGTCGAGCATATCGTGATGACCGACCGGAACGAAGTCGCCTCGTATGCGATGGCAGCGATCAGTACCAGAGGACGCGTTTTCATCGAGGGCGCCGAACATCTCCACATGATTGCCTTTTTGAACAAGCTGCGCGAAATCGGCGGGGGCTTCAATGTGAAGAAAAATGGGATCGAATTTTTCCATGAAGGCAATTTACGGGGAGGACTCCATCTCGAAACCGACGTCCATCCTGGCTTCATGACCGATTGGCAGCAACCATTCGTCGTCCTGCTCACTCAAGCCAACGGAGCGTCCATCATCCATGAAACTGTCTATGAAAACCGGTTCGGCTACACCCAAACGCTAAAAGAGATGGGCGCAGATATCGAACTTTTTACTGCATGTCTTGGAGGCAAGCAATGCCGCTTCGCTTCGAGCAATCATCTCCATAGCCTCGCCATCAAGGGACCGACTCCTCTGAAAGCAAAGGACATCTGGATCCCCGATCTGCGCGCCGGGTTTGCCTATGTGATGGCTGCCCTTTTGACGCCCGACGTCAGCACGATCAGCAATGTCGACTTTCTGGACCGAGGCTACGAAGATCTCGTCGGCAAACTCACGGCTCTCGGATCGGACATTACCCGCCATAGCGGATCCAGGAAACCAAATGCAAAGGGCGCCATTCAGCTAGAAAACCTGTTGACACCCCTGTCTTGATCCCGTAAACTTCTCTGCAAACTACCCTGCCGTTATGTCTGCAATTTCCGTTTGGCGGCAAATCCAAAAAGAAAATTTTACCCGCCTTGAACCCCTTCTCGATTTTCTGGAGATGTCCGACTCCAATCGCCTCCGATTTTTATCCGCCCCGCGCTTCCCTCTCAATCTACCTCGCCGCCTGGCTGAGAAAATCGCCAAAAATACCGTGGACGACCCGATCTTGCGTCAATTCCTCCCTCTTCAAGAAGAATCTCTGCCAGCTCCCGGCTTTTTTCCCGATCCCCTTCGGGATCCAATGTTTCAAAAAACAAAAAAAATCCTGCACAAATATAAGGGACGTGCGTTGATCCTGGCGGCCAGCGCCTGCGCCATGCATTGCCGCTTCTGCTTCAGGCAGAATTTTCCTTATGAAACAAAGAGTTCCGGGTTCGAGGAAGAGATTGACTACCTGGCCCAAGATACGACCCTTTCCGAAGTCATCCTGAGCGGGGGAGATCCACTTTCCTTAAGCAACGAAAGTCTCGCCGCCCTCTTCGCCGCCCTGGAACCGCTCTCCCACGTGCGGCGAATCCGCTTCCATAGCCGCTTTCCAATCGGCATCCCCGAGCGGATCGACGCCCCCTTTTTAAACATCCTTTCTTCCTCGACAAAGCAGATCTATTTCGCCATCCACTGCAACCATCCTCGAGAACTCGACGCCGATGTCATTGCGTCTCTTGGCAAGCTCAAACCGCTGGGGATCCCCGTGCTCAATCAATCGGTCCTTTTGAAAGGGGTCAATGACGATCCCGATGTTCTAACTACCCTTTGCGAGACCCTGATCAATGCTGGCATCCTTCCTTACTATCTCCATGCCCTCGATCCGGTGGCGGGCTCCTCCCATTTTGCCCTGCCGGAAACACGGGGACCTGAGCTCATCCGGCATCTCCAGGTACATCTATCCGGGTACGGAGTCCCTCGACTCGTCAGAGAAGAGGCTGGCTACCCCAGTAAAACTTTCATAACAACCTGATTATACCATTACATCCGATCGACGGTCTTCAGACCCAGGATTTCAAGGCCCTGGCGCAAGATGCGTGCGGTGAGGCAGCAGAGCGCGAGGCGGCTCCCTTCTTCAGGCGATCCAATGACATGGCAATCGCGAAAGAAAGCGT
>CAZVXG010000061.1:0-6051 GCA_964631635.1 uncultured bacterium
GTCGGCTTTGTCGGTATGCCCAACGCCGGCAAATCGACCCTGATCTCCCAACTCGCCCATATCGAAGTCAAGATCGCCCCTTACCCCTTTACGACTCTGCGCCCCAATCTCGGCATCGTCCACTTCGATCATTCAACGCACGTCCTCATCGCCGATATCCCAGGCATTTTAAAGGACGCCCATCAGAACAAAGGACTCGGATTCGCATTCCTCCGGCACATCGAGCGCACCTCCGCCCTCGTATTCCTGATCGAGCTCGCCCCCTATCAAGAGCGCGATCCTTTCGAAGAATTCCTTACGTTGCGCCGCGAACTCGAGGCCTATAACCCTGCTATGCTAGACAAGCCGTTTCTCGTCGCGTTGAACAAGATCGACCAGGAAGAGGCTCTCCCTCTCGCCGCCGCTTTCCTATCCCAATATTCCTTCCCCGCTTCTACCCTGTTCGAAATTTCCGCCTTAAATGGGACAGGCCTTGCGGAATTAAAGGAAGCCATCCGCCGCCTCGTTTCCCAGCCCGTATCGGGCGACGTTTCCTTTAAAAGCTAACGATTAAGCCAAAGTTGTAGCGCGAATGGGTCGGGTTATCGAATCCGTGACGCAACACCTGAAAACCGTAGTCGAATCGAGCCGATAGATAGCGGTCGATCTGATAGCGGATTCCAGGGCCGATCGAAGCGAGGCTGACGGTCGAGCTTTCACCAGGTAAAAGTCGCTGATTCCCGCCCAATCCATAATCAAAAAAGGCAAGGAAATAGAGTTCGTCGAAAGTTTTCTTCGACCAGCCCGCCGCTTTGCCGATGCTGAAGCGCGGGGTTTGGACAGTGAGATTCAAGAGGAGAGCGTTATCGACATTGACGATGCGTTCTTCGAAGCCCCGGACGGCGTTCCAGCCGGAAAGGGTGAATTGTTCGCTAGGCAGCAAGTTCTTGCTGGCGGCTTGTCCATTGAGATCGTAGCTGAACCACCATTGGCGAAACCGATAGGCGAAAGAATGGGAGATCTTGCCGTACATATACTGCGATCCGGCACCGGCCCGGAAAGGCCGGTACTGGCTGGTCTTGTTGTGGGTCGTGATGCCCCCTGGATTGCCGTAGATTTCCGCAACGAATGTCACTCGATGGCGCTCAGATCTGTACCCTAAATCGTATCCGATCATGAATTGGTCGATGTCGGCAAGGCCATGAAAAACCAACACTCCATGTCTCTTGATCCGTCCAATCACCTGCTTGAAGTCATAGCCGAGGATGATTTCCTGGAGAAAAGAAGTGTTCGTGATGATGGGGAAGCGGTAGCGCCCATCGACTTGCCAGCTTTGCGATTTTTCGCTGTCATTGCCGCTCAGCTCTGGTTTGACCTGCGCATAACCTCCGTAGAAAATAAATGTTTGGCGAGCTGGAAATGGAACCCGGAAGAGCGCTGTTTGGGCGACGAAGCGATTCCAATTAGGCGAGCAGGTGAATTGATACGAAAGTTCTGAATCCTCGACAATCGTTTTCCCGAAATTGAACCCGAAAAAGAAGCGATCCCTCTCAGTCGCCGCAGTTCCAGTATTGTCTGCGCCCGTGTAGAACCGATAGGGCATCCGGTCGATTGTGGCCAATTCCAGATCGGCCGTGCCCGGTTTGCTCCCTGGCCGCCAAATCGCATCGGTCCGGCGGAAGGGATTCTGATTCATTCGAGCCATATCCTGGACCAAACGCGTTCTATCGATCGGTTCGCCCGGTTTTCCGCGGATGAACCTCTTGATCTGATCGGGAGTGAATACTCGATTGCCTTTGCAGGTGATGTTGCCAATCACTGCTTCATTCACAACCACTTGCAAAATCCCATCCTTCAGATCCTGCTCGGGAATACTGATGACGGCAAAAGGTTGTCCATGCGATCTGTAAAACGCTACGAGATCGCTTTGCAGGTCCCTGATCGCTTGCTGGGTAAGTGGATTTCCGATATAAGCTCCCTGGAGTTTCTTTAAGAATCCAGGATGGGCGTTCAAAAGAAAGACTCGATCTGCAACGGCGACGCCCATTGCTTGATCGAACTTCTTATTCGCCTGGTTCCAGCTGCCGACAAACTGGATCCCCTGCAGCACATCCAACACTTGTTCGGATTGCAACGAGGCAGCGGCAAGAGGAGCTACGCATCCCCAAAAAAGAGCACCCAAAGCGAGAAGGAGAGGCGGGATTTTCTTCATCGATTTCTTGGGGTTGTTGGATAATCGATTTCCCATAGTCTCTCCATGGCTGTAGGATAGAGCCAATAAGGCCCGTATTCGAACTCTTGGTAGGAATCGAGAATCCGGATGGGTTCACCCGATAGCGTCCAGTGCGAATAATAGAAACGGGAACATCCGAGTTCCTTAGCGGAAGGGATGCCTGGAGCCTTTAGGGCGTTAGCGGCCAATTGTTCCAGAGGTTCCTGAAACGCCGTCCATTCGACCAGGATGGAAAACTCCTCTTCCGAAAGCCGTTCTGGGATTAGAGTGCGAATTTGTTGCAAAGCGCGCAAACCCACTTTGAGATCGCCCGAAATGGAGCCGAAGAGGAAGAAGGGACAACAGAAAACCCATAAAAAGCGCATTGTCGTCTCCTGAAATAAGAGACAGTCATACAATAAAAGTTTTAATCGGACAAGCGTTTTAAAAAAATCGAAAATATGGATTGTAGTTTTTCCCACTGGCTTCTAGGGAACAAGAAGTCCTCTTGACCTCTCTCGTGGATAGCGCCAAGGTTAGTTCTGACGAACTTTCTTCCGTAGTTGTAGTCGCATACGAATTTTCTTTTTGCGATTCTATACGAATATTTCTCACTTGGCCTTTATAGCAAAGGCCCAGGTGATTACTGGATTGCCAGTATCATTCAATCCAGGATTTTTAAATGGTGTATAGTCAGGCCAGGAATGAGAACTATTCACTGCATTCAAATATTCTAAATTTCCCCATTGGCCGACACTTAAGATATCAAATCCTGCTAATTTTAGCATGACAGCTAATCCAATAGGAGTAAATCCTGTATAGAAATGGTAAGGTACGGAATGAGGGATGCTGTTAGCCGGTACATTTAAATATAAAATTCCTCCTAGACTCATATGTTTATACACATTTTTAAGGCAGCGTATCGGATCATAGACATGCTCAAGAACTTGGTTAACTATGACAAAATCAAAGTCTTTCTCATCAAGATCGACTGAATGCAAATCATATTTCAAATTGTTTGTTTCATAATTCCACTCGGTTAATTTTTGATGAGGCAAGTAAAACCATTCGGGATCATTAATCCCATTAATAGCCAATGCATTATTAGATGTAAGACGGCTCTGTGTTACAAAACGTTCAAACTCTAAAAGAGCAAATACACGTGGTAGGTCTTTCCCTTCCCATCGCCAAGGAAGTGTATTTTTATGTAAAGGAAGTGGGACATAGCGATTTCTATATTCCTCTGTAAGGTTAACAGAAATATATGTGTCGTAGAGTTTTTGAATTTCTTGATTCGTAAAAGTGTCTTTTGCCATTATGTGATTGATTTTCAAGATCAAAATCAAAACAATAAAAAAACAGGTTTTGTTAGGCATTAGTTATTCCTTCTACCGATTTAGGTTCTCTAACGAGCAAGACCTCATACGATGCAACATTGAGACCATTGCATAACCCTACTAGATCAGTCGAAAAATTGGAACATGTTCTACCATTTCCTGCGCCCAGTCCTCGGCCTCCTGTTTGCGTTCGAAGTGGTTGCAGACGGTAGGGTAGCCTTTGATGCGGACGATCGCGCGCCAGACGGTCGTGCCATCGTCGTTTTTGCGTTTGTAAATGGATGCCCAACCTTGGGTTAAACGGTTTTTTGGGTTGGATGGCGCTGCCGATTAAGATTGTTCATAGACTTGAAGTCTCGGTTTGGTTGATTTGCTGACACATTAGATTTGACTGAAATATGGACGCGCACTAACATGTCAAGAAAAGCAGTTTCCATGAACAGAAACCTAAACTTGTTCTCAACAACTGGTATTTTTCAATGAAAATCATCCAATTAAGTCTACTTTATGCGCTCAGTTTTCTATCACTCACAATCATGACAGTTGCCGAAGCGGCCAATATTGGGAATGGCGCTACGGTGACAGCCCCTCCCCAAACCAATGAGGCGATGAACTTTACGGCCCCCTCTCCCGGCGGCACATTCGTCATTGAGGCAGGGACTACATTTGTGGGCGCTTTAACAACCGATGGAGGAGCAGCTATAGGAACGCTAGTCCTTAACAGTGGTAGCACATATGATGGCGCTGTTGGGGACCCCGCGATATTAAATATTAATCTCAATGGCAATGCAACTATCGTTGGTGCCACAGGAGCACAAAATTTCAATCTTGGGCAGTTTACATTGACTAATACCGGCGCTCTGAATCTCCCCTCAGGTATAGTTCTTAATACCAAAGTCGTTACGAATGCACTCTTTGGCAATATCAGCATTGGTGGAGCTACCGACTCAATTGCTGGAGCTTCCGTTACGGTTAATGTGGATGCAAGTGGAGTCGTGGCCTTAACGCCTGGGGCTCCTTTATTTATTGTTAGTGCTGGAGCGGGGACAACTGCATTACCCGTCATTGTTACGAGCAACAACGTTCTCTACAGTTTTACCGGACTCAACTTACAAGGTAATATTGAAATATTCCCGACCCTCAATCCACTGCCACTTCCTGGCGGAGTTGGGTCGGTATTTACGGCGCTTCTTACTGTTGCAGCTAACAACCCAGGTAGTGATATCGCTACTGTTGTAGCTGCAATTTCGGCCTTACCTACCGCACAAGCGATAGCAGCAGCGCTCGCTCAACTTAACCCAAATGTAAACGGCGCGATCCCCCGTGCCAGCTTTGCAGGGGCGCAGCAGTTCCAGAATCTCTGGTCAAAACACATGGGATATGGACGATGCATCTATGCGACCGATTGCGATTACGATTGTTGTATCGATGAAGACCCTTGCAAGGCAGAACCATCTGAGTGCGACTGTTATACCGAAATAAATTGCGCCAATGTGCTAAACCGCACGGAGGTTTGGGTAGATGGCTTTGGCTATTGGGACAGCCAATACGCGCACGATGGCTTTGAGAGCTATAATAACAATATTTATGGTGGAATGATCGGTGTCCAGGGGCCTGTGAGTAGAGAAGTCAGCTTAGGAGTAGGCGGGGGTTACGCTCATACCCGTATCGATCAAAGCGGTTCCAAAAATGACGGCAATATCCAAACCTACGATGCAACGGCCTACGCTTCGTATGACTCCACGCACTGGTATCTGGATGGTGCTTTTTCATTTGATTACAATAAGTATGACGGTTCAAGACATATCCTCTTTCCGGGCATAGACCGGACGGCAAAATCCCATTATAATGGACAAGAATACACTGCTCTTGCCGCTGGCGGTTACCGCTGGTACAGCAGAGCTTGTTACATCGTTACCCCGCTTGCTTCTCTTCAGTATTCATATCTGCACGTAAGCAAGTACAGAGAACACAATGCTGGGGATCTCGACCTACATGTGCATGCTCAGCATTATAACTTCTTGGAGTCGAGCTTAGGCATGAAGTTGAGCCATCCTATACAGACCAAGCGTGGCGCTTTTGTTCCTGAGATACATGCAATCTGGCTCTATGATTTCTTTGATGATGAGATGGAACTCACCTCAACTTTTTCCGGCGTAGCTTCGGAGGCAGGTCCATTTACGCTTGAAGGCCCAGGTTGGGCCCGCAATAGCGGAGATATTGGAGCGAGTATTACATTCATAACAAGCAGAAGACTGGCGATCCAGCTAATTTATAACTATGAATTTAGCACCACCTATCATGCGAACGAAGGTCTGATTAAGATCAGCAGACGCTTCTAGGTCGTCAACCTTTTTTGACATTCCCTACTGACCTGACCCCCAAAAAATAGTCCAACCAAAAGTTAAGGTTCGTGATAACTTAAAAACCCAAAAGGTCACGAACTATGAAAAAAAGATTCACTGAAAAGCAATCGACACCAGACGTTCCATTTCACCCCTCTTGAAGCTGAGACGTGTTTCA
>CAZVXG010000062.1:0-6013 GCA_964631635.1 uncultured bacterium
CATAAAGCAATCCTGAGCAATCGATTCCTTTCAGGGTCCAAAGGAGAAGCGTCCGGTCATCAAGGGCCCCTGTTGGCGGATAGTAGGCCAGCATTTCGGGAATTCCGGCGCTCCAATTCCCACCCCATATATAAGGGGTGCCGATTCTTTCCTTCATCCTTTGCAGGATTGTTTCTGCGCGCGGTATAGCACGAGGCAAAAAATTCTCGGCTGGCTTGACGAATCGGCTATCGAGGTATAGCCTGGCATCTGGATAAAATGGGCAGGAGACTCGATAAATCCACGCGTCTCTTTGGGGAAGCGTCTCTTCCACTTGGAAAATCGTTCCCTTTAATGCGACGAATTCGAAACAATAGGGGTGGTTCCGTTCATTGAGGGGAATTTCCCGTCCAGCTCTTCCTCCGAAAGCGAAAAAAAAATCGGGGGTATTGAGAATCGGAGCAGGCGTGCAAATCTCGATCAGCATGGGATTTTTATAGCTCTTGGAGGATTTATGATTCGTTGTTTTTTTCTCTCTTTCCTTTTTCTGATCGCATCTTGCCAGCACGCTCCGCTTCCCTCCAGGCAAGTACCGCGGCTCAGCCTCTCTTCCGATCCCACTACATTGGATCCAAGGAAAGCGAGAGATCTCGATAGCATCAACTTGATCCGCATGCTGTTTGAAGGATTGACTCGAATGGGAAAGGCTGGCGAGACGGAACTTGCGCTTGCGGACCGCGTAGATATTTCCGAGGACGGCCTCCGCTACACATTTCATTTGCGCAAATCGCAATGGTCGAATGGAGACTCTCTGACCGCTTCCGATTTCGCCGCAAGCTGGAAGGCGATTCTTCATCCCAATTTTGCGACCGATATCGCCTATCAACTCTACCCAATCAAAAATGCCCGTCGCGCCAAACTGGGAGAAATCGCCATCGATGCCGTCGGCGTGTCGGCGCAAGACGATCAAACCCTCATCGTCGATTTGGAATCTCCCCTTCCTTATTTCCTCGATCTGGTTTCCACGCCCCCGTTTTTGCCGGTGCATGCAAAGATTGCGGAGCAAAATCCCAATTGGCCTTTGGATCCAGTATCCTTTGCGGCGAATGGGCCTTTCCTATTGAAATCGTGGAAACATTCCGATCGGATCTGCCTCGAAAAAAACCCCCATTTCTGGGAAAAGAAGAGGGTGAGATTGGACGGCGTCGATTTTTTCGTCGCCTCTCCAGATACTGCTTTGCGCATGTACGAAGAAGACGCCCTTGATTGGACCGGGTCTCCTCTTTCCCTCATCCCCCCCGACGCGGTAGCTGCCTTGAGACAGGAGAGCCGATTGCAGATCAGCCCGTTTTTAGCCACCTACTTCTATCGGGTAAATACAGCACCCAGGATCGGAGGCAGGAAAAACCCGCTTTCAGATCCAAATATGCGGAGAGCTTTGTCGTTTGCCCTGGATCGCGAAGCGATCGTAAGCCACATTCTGCAAGGAGGCCAGGCGGCAGCTAGAAGCCTGGTCCCCCCAAGCATGGGCCTAAAAACCGATGGATATTTTTTTGATCAAAAGGAAGAGGCGCGCTTGAGCCTGGCAAAATGCGAGCCGCTGGAAGAGCCTCTTGTCATCAGCTATTTGAATAACGAGAGGAATGCCGCGGTCGCGCAGGCCGTCCAAAAGCAATGGGAGACGACGCTTAAGATCCGCACCCAGCTGGAGGCGGTGGAGCCGAAGGTCTTCTATGCGCGCATTTCCAACAAAGAGTTCCAGGTCGCCGGAGGATCTTGGTCCGCTGATTTCAACGATCCGGTCAATTTTCTCGAAGTGTTTAAATATAAGGACGGAAGCACTAACAATACCGCTTGGGAGAAATCTGATTACATTGATCTTTTAAATCGCTCTGGGCTATGTAAAGAAAAGAGCGAGAGGAAAGAGCTTTTGCGTCAAGCCGAAGCGATCCTCATGGAGGAGATGCCCATTATTCCAGTCTATCACGTCGCTTTGAATTACTTGAAACGGCCGCAGCTCGAAGGGGCGGTGCTGTCTCCCATGGGCCAGCTCGATTTGCGCTGGGCCTATTTTGAGCCGGCCCAAGAAACTGAGAATAAGGCGCGATGATCTGGTTGTTTTGGATCGTATTCCCATTTTTTTGCTGGGCTGGTTCTGACTCGGGCTCGGTTATGCTGATCAACGATTCTCCTTTTATTCTCACTGCGACGATTCAAGGCGCCGAAGGCACGTTCCTCGGTCAGTTTTCCATCCAGCCGGGCCAACAGAAAAATTTTACCACCAATCTTTCCAGCACTGGCTATACAAAGCCAGGGACGCCGAAGGTCTCTCTCACACCCTATACTGTGATCTGGCAATGCCCTTCCGAGAGCTACTATTCCATGTGTACGCAAGTTTCCCCTGGCTCTTTATGCAAGGCCAACGATTGTCCGGGACCCCATTTTTGCAGCCCGAAGTCCGAAATCAAACAAGAGACGCCCGCCTCGACCCTCAAAAAGACTAAGTGATATTAGTGATATTATTGATCAAAAATTCGGCCCCATCCTGCTTTTGAAAAGACCTCGAAAAAGATGATCACCTCAACAGCAGTTCCTGAACCGGAAGATCCCAGGGATCGCGAGGAAGAAGTTCAGCCGACAATTGCTCGATGAACCCAATGCCTTTTGTCGGAATCTGTCCTATCGTGGATAAGAATCGATCGTAATAACCCCAGCCATAGCCAAGGCGATACCCCTTTTTGTCGAAAGCCAGGCCGGGCACGAGGATCAGGTCGATTTCCGAGAGCGCAGCTTTCTCACAAAGAGCTGGATCGGGTTCTGGGATTGCCAAGGGGGAAAGGCGAAGGCCTCTGCTTAGATCGGCGACGAAATAAGGAATCAGAGCCCCATGTTCTAATCGATTGAGGATTAAGCGGCCCTCCGTTGCCAAGAGTCGATTCAGAGGGGCGAGCTCGACTTCCGAACCGATCGAAAAAAAAGAGAGAATGCGGCCTTGGCTTTGAAGAGGAGCGATTAAAGCGGCGGCAGCGGTCGCGCGGCGGCCAGGAGAAATGGCTGCGCGCTTTGCGAGATAGAGCTTTCGGAGATCAGTCTTCAGGTTGGGCGGGTTTCCCTTTTGCATAGGCGACTTTCTTGATAAACATCCCATCCTCGTCATAGAGGGAAGCAATTCCATTCCCGTTCAGGACCGTGGATACTGGCTCGTTTTGATTTTTCTTATAATAAGCCCCTTTTGCAAGTCGGCCATCCTCGTACTCTTCGACCAGCATGAGGGCGCCATTCTTATACCACGCACAGGAAGGACCTAATTTCTCATTTCGGCAGTATTCTCGCTGGCTCTGGAGCTGGCCGCTGCTGTACCAGGTTTTTACGATGCCGTGAATGGCGTCTTGGTCCCATTGTACGGAGAGCTTGGGTTGTAATTGCTTCTCCCCTATTTCAGAAAGGAGGTAGTATTCTATTTCTTCCCCATGCCTTCTCCCATTTTTCATAAAATAGGAAGACAGAAGTTCTCCTTTCGGGGTGAATTTTTTGACAGCCCCCTCAGGGACTCCCTGATGTGTTTCGACGAGAAAGGAAACAAAATCCCCAGTGTAAAGGGCTTGAATCCCTCGTCCATCCAGCACTTCAGAGATCTTGTCGCCCTGGAGATTGTGGTAGATTCCATTTAACACGCGCCCTTCCGTATATTCTTCCGTCCATGCTTTTTGACCGTTTTCGAAGCAGCCCATGGACATTCCGTGTTTCACGCCTTTTAAATAGTTCTGTCTCAGTTTGAGTGTGCCGTTTGGATAGAATTCGAGGGTTTCTCCTTCTTCCAGGTTTTTGACATAGGGGGCTTGTTTTTGGATGGCTCCTGATGAATAGAAAGAAGCACTTATTCCTTCAATGACCCCTTTCGCATAGGGAATTTTACCTAAAAGATTTCCTTGATCATCCCAAACCTGGCAGATTCCATCGAAGAGCCAATCTTTCTTGGCGCCTGGCGTGATATCAGCCGTCCCTCCGATGACGATCGCTTCAATCTTCAATTGTCCATTGGGGAACCATTCCCGAAAATAACCATGGGCTCTCATGTCTTCCGCTTCGAGATATTGGGCGATGGCGCCATTCGGATGATAGGCAGTGACGATAGAATGGTTTTTCCCGTCTTTCTTATAAACGCGCAAGACTTTTTTAAATGGCTGGGAAGCGAGGAAATCGGTCTTTTCGTAAGTTTGCAGCCGCTCGAAGGTACTGATCGTTTCTGTAATGCCGTTCCGATCTTGAATGTGGATAGCGACGAGTGCATCGGGGACGTCGGAATAATGGGAACATCCGGATATTGCGACTATTGCTAGAGCCAGTTGCAACTGGCTCGCTAGAGAGATGAAAACTTTTTTCACTGCCATTCTCGTTTGAGAAGTTCTGATTCTAATTCATATATTTCTGAATGAAAAGGAGTTTGTATTTTTTTTATCTTAAAATCGAGGAAGAGCAACTGAGGCATTTGAGGGAGAGGGTCGAACGATCCGATGGAGACGTCCTCGATGAGCGCGCAGAGATGCGCAAGATCGCTCTCATCTACCTGGACAGGATGCCGTTGTTTTTCTTCCGTTTCTTTGATTTGCGATGAAGAACGGATCGTTTCTTCGGCAAACGCAAGGCGGTTTTGTCCCCCGGCCAGAAATCGGAGCCGCTCCTGCAAAGTCTCTTTTTGGGACACGGCGGGATGGTTGAGCAACGAGTGGATTTGTCTTCTTTCCTTTAGCAAAAAGGAAAGAGATTCGATCTGGCGGTCCAGAAAGTAAGGATCCGCGTTCGAATACCACTTTACGAAATGCTCGGCCCGCAATTTTCTTTCGATGGAGATCTTTCCTTTTTTGGCCGCATCTGCAAAACGGTCTTCCAAACTTAGAAGATTGGCATGCTGGGTGAATAGATAACCGCCAGTGAGCAAGACGGGCAATAAGAGGAGGGAATAGAAAAAAGAAGGCCGGATCCGGGAAAAGACAAGTTTGCCGCAAGATTCAAGGAACATACGGACTCCGATGATTGCTGAGGAAAAAAGAAGCCCGATATCCGTCGCCGCTCGCTTCCCAGCCGACTTCGCATGCCGGATCGATTATGGCGTCCCCAGTCAATAGGGCCTCATGGAATTTTCTAGCATTCATCGGGCTTTTGACATGAAATTCGAGTTCCACCTTCGCCTGGTACCGATTCTGGGGCGATCCGATTTTCGGATATTCGAGGAGCTGATAGCGAAACCAGCGGACTTCCAAAGGCTCCCCTTCCTTTTTGAATTCGGCGAGAAGAGGGTGGTTGCTGAGCCAGGAAAGCACGTGCGCTACTTTGGGAGCCTGTAAAATATAAGGGTATTCTTTATCGTGAGCCGCAACGGCTGCCATCCATCGATCGAGGGCGGTGGTTTCATCGGAGAAAATTACCTTTTTCAATTGAGGATCCCAACGACCGAGCATGAGCCGCACCGACTCGAGCATCTCTTTCTTGCGCCCCTCAATCGTTTTTAATCCGGACAGAAGGAAAAAGCTGCTGAGAAGCATCGACAGGCAGCACAAGACGAGCGCGTACAGTCCAGCGCGGCGCCAATTTTTCCGAGGGAAAAACTCTTGCTGCAGCAATTGCAGAGGCCGGTCCATCTGCTCTAGAGCCAGTCCAATGGGAATCGCAAATTTGTGCTGTTCGATATCTCTCAAAGCGGGGTCGGATTCGTTAGAAATCGCCTCTTTGAATGCTTCGGAGAGATATTCGCGTAGGTGGCCGAAAGCGTCGATGCGGCCGGTAAAAACGATCGGCCTTTGGGTAGAGATGCGATGGAAAGAGCAGATCGCTTTTGCCAGATCTTGACGCAAACCATTCAATTTTGCTGAAAGATAGGGATTGAAATTCGGTTTTAATTGAAGCAGGTCGATTTGCCTGGCCGCCCCCTCCACTTCTTTGGGGAGGAGAATTTTTTTTCTATCCTCCCAAAACGCAGACAGAAGCGCTTCGATCCCGCCCGTTAAGGAATGGGATTTTTTCAGCTCCCCTTTCT
>CAZVXG010000063.1:0-6008 GCA_964631635.1 uncultured bacterium
GAGCGATGCAGAAACGGGTGATTCCCTGCTGCACCAGTTGGTCGATGATCCAAAACGCTTCCTTCACACAAAAATCCCGTCGTAGAGTTTCCCTTTTTGATTGAGCTCTTCCCATTCTTCTACCGGATCGGAGCCTTCGACGATCCCGGTTCCCGTATATATATAGACTAGCGTGCCGCGGACCAAGCAAGAGCGGATGCCGACCGCCCATTCTGAAGATTCGGGCGTACTCCAGCCAAGGGCTCCTCCATATAATCCCCGTTCGAAGGGCTCCAGTTCGCGGATCAGATCGAACGCCGCATCGGTAGGGGTGCCGCATAGGGCAGGGGTCGGATGAATCCGGTTGAGGATTTCTTGATCCGACGTTCCTATTCGCAATTTGCCTTTGCATTGCGAATAGAGATGCTGGACATTCTGCGTCTTGTAAATTCCGATTGGTGAAAATGAGGGAGCGGATTGGCAAAGGGGCGTTAGTGCGGTCTTGAGAAAGTTTTTTACGGGAGAAAGTTCGCGGAGATCTTTGGCGCTATTGAGGAGCTCACGGCTGTTAGCAGCGTCTTCGCTTTCTGTTTTGCCTCGAGGGCGGGTTCCAGCCATCGCTTCGCTGTAAAAGGTCTCTCCTTCCCTGAAAAAGAGCCGCTCGGGACTTGCTCCCAAAAACGCTGTATTTCCCTCGCTGAAGCAAAATAGGTACGCTCCTTGCGCCTTGGATTTAAGGGCGGCAATCAAAGCAAAGGGGTCGGGTTCTTCTTCGAGTTCCAGAATCTGGCAGCGGGCAAGGACGATTTTCTCTAATTTGCGAGCAAGCGCCCTTTCTACGGCCTCGATCCATTGTTTCCTATCGGGAAGAAAGCGGCGCTGCCGCACTCTCGCAATGGCCGGATCAGGAAGGAAGTCGACCCGTTCCGATTTTTGGGAAAAGGGTGTAGGAGCATCGGAGAAAAAGGGGCGGCATTGAAAATGGGCGTTTGGAGGGGCGGGGTTGCTATTGCGATCCGACCAATAAATTTTCAAAATTTTTCTCCGAGATATAAAGTGACGGCGCCGCAGGCCATACGGATCTTTCGCAAGGAAAGGAACCCCGCCGTTTCCATCAGGGAACAAAAGGCATTTCCATAGGGGAATGTCTCGATGGTCCGATTCAGATAGCGGTAAGCGTCCGGGTTTTTGGAAAGCCATCCTCCAATTCGAGGCAGAAGCTGGCGGAGATAAAAGAGATGGAGAGCCTTGAAGGGTTGGGAAGGGAGGGAAAACTCGAGAACGAGACACCGTCCATTTGGGTTGAGTACGCGCCAGATTTGTTTTAAGGCTCGGAGGGGATCGGAGACGTTTCTGATACCGAATGAAAAGGTCGCGGCGTCAAAAGAAGCGTCGGCAAACGGGAGGTTTTCAGCATCGGCGCAGGAAAAGCAGATGCGGTCTTTATAGGTTTTCCGTTTGATTTTCCCTCTTGCGATCTGCAGCATTTCTTCGGCTAGATCGATGCCTACAGCAGACTGGATGGAGGCGCCGCATTCCAGGCAGGCGATGAGCTGATCCCCTGTTCCCGAAGCGAGGTCGAGGAGCTTCAGGTTGGGGATTTGCGGCAGATGCAAAGCGGTGCGCTGCCTCCATCCGCGGTCCATCCCCAAGGAAAGAATTCGGTTGATCCGGTCGTAGTTCGGAGAGATCCGATCGAACATTTTCCAGCTTTCCCGGTTCATGCATGTCTCGTGGTTGGCAGATTGGCTGCAAGAAGGCCTGCGGCGAGAAAGAAGAGGAGTTTGCCTTGCTGAAAAAGGAGCGGATAGAAATCGCAGCAACCAATGAAAAGAAAAGCGAAAATGATGGCCATCAGGGAACTGAGGTGTGGCGTAAATTGCGCTTTCAGCGCTGCCCAGAGCAGGCTTCCGATGAAGCAGAGGAAGGCGAGCAATGCGGGCAATCCGAGTTCCGCTGCGAGATAAAGGTAGATATTGTGTGTTCCGATCGATGGGTCTTGAGTATTTTCTTTTGGGGAAATGAGTTCGACCGCGCGTAAGGATAATTGATGGAAGCCGGTGCCGCACAGCGGATATTTTTCAATGAGGCGAAGGGCGACGTTCTGATAGTAGAGGCGCAGCGCGTCCCCTTTTTGCGCTCCGGTTCCTTCGTAATTCACGATTCCGCCCCGGTATCGGAATTGCTCATGCAGGATGAACGTACTCATGCAGATGGATGCGAAAATCGCCAGGCTTAGGAGGCGGGTCGTCCGGTCGCCCAAGGCCGCTTTGAATCCGCGATGAACCAAGTGGTGGCCGAACCAAAATAAGGTGGCGAGTATCCAGGCGAAGATCGCTGAGCGGGAATAGGTCAGGCACATCGCAAAGAATTGTATGGGTAAAAAGAGGGCAAGCCAGTTGCGGAAGCGAGGGGAATAGAAAAACAGCGAATAAGAGGCGAGGATGGAGGCGCAGAGGAATCCTCCTAAGACGTTTGCATGGGGAAGCGTCCCCGAAGCGCGGATGATAGCAGGAGAAGAAGCGCTGCTTGCATCGAATATCCACTTTTTGCCATCGGGTACATGGATACTAGAGAAGGAATTGTTCTCGCCGATCAGGCGCAATCCGAGCGCGCTCTGGTGGTCATATTGGACAATTGCGATGATGGATTGAATGAGGGCGGCTGCAACAAGAGCAGTGAGAATAGAGTTTGTGATTTTGGGTCTTTCCATTGGATTGTCGGTAAAGTTGGCAAGATAGCAGAACAAAAGGATCGGAGTCAGGAGTTGCAATAGTCGTACATAGGGGATGGGATAATGAGCTAAAGGAGAGAGAGCGATGGAAAGAATGGCGAGCAAAAAAACGATCCAGAGATAGGGCGCGCTGCGAGAGGCAAAAAAACGGCGCAATGGGACCCGAAAGGCGGCGAGGGCGGCGATTCCGAAAGCAAGCGCGATCAAATCGGAGGCGTAGAAGTAGATCTTCTTATCGAAAAAAGAAGGGAGATCGATGCCGATAGGAATTAAGGTATTGGAAAAATGCCGAAATAGCTTGTCGTACTTATGTTCGAACGGGATTGCGAGCGTAAGTAGGATCAGCGCGTAGGTTGAAATGCGGCGCAACATAAGCGCTCAACTTATATCACGATCCAGATTAAACGTGAATTTTAACAACGGCCCCTTAAGAAGAGCGCGATTGGCGTTTGCGCTCGTTTTCATTGAGGCAGCGCTTGCGCAAACGGATGAAATTCGGCGTCACTTCAATGAGCTCGTCGTCGGCGATGTAGTCGATCGCCTGCTCGAGGGTAAATTTACGCGGAGGGGTGAGGAGGATGTTCTCATCGCTGCCGGCGGCGCGGACGTTTGTCAATTGTTTGGCTTTTGTGGCATTGACCACGAGGTCGTTTGCGCGGGAATGCTCGCCGACGACCATCCCTTCATAGATTTCATCGCCAGGTTTGACGAAAAGAGAACCCCTTTCCTGGAGGTTGAAGAGGGCGTAGCCATTCGCCTTGCCGGAGCTGTTGGCGATGAGCACGCCGCGGCTCCGTTCCGCCATCTCTCCTTTCCAGGGGGCGAAGGTTTCGAAAATCGAGGTGAGGATGCCGAGGCCGGAGGTTCTGGTGAGAAAATCGCTCCGATATCCCATGAGGCCGCGGGTCGGGACGAGAAATTGCATCGCAGTGAGGCCGTGTTCGGAGGTGGAAAGGGAGCGCATCTCTCCTTTCTTGCGGGACAGATCCTCGATCACCGTTCCTGAAAATTGCTCGGGGACTTCCACATGGACTCGCTCCATCGGTTCGTGGACTACGCCGTCCACTTCTTTGGTGATGACGTGGGGTTTCGAGATCGCCATCTCGTAATTTTCGCGCCGCATGGTTTCGATGAGGACGGCGAGGTGCAGTTCGCCGCGTCCGCAGACACGGATGGCGTCGTCGCGCCCTACGATCTCCTCGATCTTGAGAGAGATGTTCGCCCTCTTTTCTTTCATCAGCCGTTCACGGAGCTTGTTCATCGTGATGTGCTTTCCGTCGCGTCCCGCGAAGGGACTCGCATTGACGAGAAATTCTACCGAAACGGTCGGTTCCGCTAGAGTGATGGGGGGAAGTTGGACGATTTGGTCGGAAGCGCAGATCGTATCGCCGATGTCGATTTCCGGGATGCCGGAAAGGGTGACGATATCGCCGGCCCCAGCGACGTCGATCTCCATTTTCTTCAGGCCCAGATGTCCTTCGATCCGGACGATCTTATGCTGGGAATGGTTGCCATCGCGGTCGACGCGAGTGACTGTTTGTCCTTTGCCGATTTTTCCCTCGAGGATGCGCCCGCACGCTTGCCTACCGACATAGTCGTCGTAGGACAAAGTGGCGGCCTGCATCAGAAAGGGGAGGTCGAGGTTTCCCGGAGGGGCTGGAGCGGCCGCCAGGATCAGATCGAAGAGGGGGGTGAGATCTTTCGGAGTATCCTTTAATTCTTTAATGGCAAACCCGTTGAAACCGGAGGCGTAGATATAGGGGAAATCGAGCTGTTCATCGCTTGCGCCCAGCTCGAGGAAAAGGTCGAAGGTTTGGTTCAAGGCTCGATCGGGAGCTGCATGAGGACGATCGATTTTATTCAGGACGACGATCGGGCGGAGTCCCATCTTAAGGGCGGCAGAGAGGACGAACCTCGTCTGGGGCATGGGCCCTTCCTGGGCATCCACCAGGAGCAGCACTGAATTGACCATCCCGAGCACCCGTTCCACTTCTCCAGAGAAATCGGCGTGTCCAGGAGTGTCTATGATGTTGATCTTGTATTCTTTATAAAAGACGCAAGTATGCTTTGCGAAGATCGTAATCCCCCGCTCCCGCTCCTGGTCGAAGCTATCCATGACCCGTTCGGGTACTTTTTCATGTTCGCGGAAAATATTTGCTTGTTTGAGTAGGCTGTCCAGCAGGGTGGTTTTCCCATGGTCGATATGGGCGATGATGGCGATGTTGCGGATTTGTTTGGGGTCATGCATATGACTTTCAAGTTTAAAACACACAACTATTTAATTCCTAGGGGAATTGCTTGCCCAAAATTTAAAAATCAGGGTAATATTCTCAGTAAGATACGAGGAAATGATGGAATGAACCCAGGCCTTCAGGCCTTGGGATTCTGATTGGCGATTTGGGAAGGGCAATGCCCGGCCCTCTGTCGAAGACAAGCGAGGCAGGCTGGGTTTCCTCGAAGAGGATCTCAGAAGAGGATCAAAGGGCGGGGGAACCATGGATATCTATTCCACAGGAGAGGAGACCGAGGACGGCGCCACCCTATTGGAGTCGAAAACCCTGGAGTCGAAAATTGGGAGAATCGATGACCTCCTGAAAGAAAAACTTGAACGGGCTTTCCATAAGCAAACCTCGAAGGTCCGCCTCCATGATATCGCCAAGATCGCCTGTGAGCATTCCCCCATCGATCTCGCTTACGCAGCTTCCCACCTCCCTCCCAATGTCCGCCCCGTTCTTTTTGAAAATCTTCCCAACCGGGACGCAAAAGTCAAATTTTTGGTCAATACCGATGCCGAAACCCGCCTGATCTTGTTCCGCCAACTCGACGATGTCGAGATAAAGAAAATTTTTGAGCGGATGCCGACCGACGAAGCGGTCTGGATCGTGGAGGATATGCCTGAGCGCCGATTCCGGCGGCTCATGGAGCTGATCGATTCGAAAAAAGCAGGCCGGATTCGCGAGCTGAAAAAGCATGGACGGAAGAGCGCCGGCCGCTTGATGACTTCTGAGTTTTTCGCTTTTACTATGGATATGACGATCGGAGAGGCGGCCGCGTATATCCGCGATAATCCCCGGATCGATTTCACCAAGGGGATTTTCATCCTGAACCAGGCGGGAGAATTACAGGGATTCGTCCCTGCCCGCAATATGATGATCAATCCGGTTCAGACCCCCTTGCGCCAAGTGATGCGGCCCGTGCTCTATAAGGTCACCGCCGACGCGACCCGCGAAGAGGTAATCGATATCGTCGAGCGCTACAAGATCTCTTCTTTGCCCGTCGTCGATATCGACAACTA
>CAZVXG010000064.1:0-5988 GCA_964631635.1 uncultured bacterium
AATGCTTAATGCCGTAGAAGAGGCCGAAGCAGCGGAGATTTTCAGCGATGGTGAGGTCGGAGGGAAGGCTTGTATAGGTGCTCGCGAAGGCAACTTGCTGAAGGATCTCGGAACGGTGGCGGTTGAATTCTTTCCCGAAATAATGGATTTCGCCCGACGTAGAGGCCAGGGTGCCGAGCAGCATCTGGATCGTCGTCGTCTTGCCCGATCCGTTTGGGCCGAGCAGCCCGAGGATTTCCCCTTCCTGCAGATCGAAGGAAATGCCGTCGACGGCAACGAAGGGTTTCTTCTTGCCATAAATCTTCTTTAAATTTTTTACGCTGATTACCGGAATCATCGAATGCTTTCTTATGGGCACGCAAGGGTAGCAGATCGCTTATTTTTTAATCAAGGAGATTCCGCCTACGATCCGGTCGTCTTTGTCGGTATGACTATAGGAAATGCGCAATTTGAGCGATGAGGAGATCCAGGTGAAGAGATCGATTTTGATCTCGTTATAGGGATCTTCGGTGAACCTGTAGAATCCGTGATGCGATTCGAGATGGCATTCCCAGAAGGGAGAAAGGCGGACAAACAGGTTGGCCAGCAAGGTGATCCTCCGATCCGAAAGGGGGGAGGCGAGCAGCTGGCTCTCGGAGCGGGTGACATCGAGGATGAAGTTGTCGTGATCCGCTTTCCGCCAGTCGTATTCGGAGCGGTAGCGGGCTTCGAGAGTCAGAGCGAGATTCTCATTGAAGGTCCAACGAAAGCGGGCATTGGAAAAATCGAGGACCGAATTGCGAAAGTTCCAGGCGTTATGGAAAGAAAGGTCGAAGGAAGGGAACTGCCATCCGAGCCAAAGATAAAGGCGTGGAATGAATTGGGGGATCGTCGGATCGGAAAAAAATGCATTGGCATAGAGATCGGCAGAAAAAACGGGACCTTTTCCCATCCGGTCTTTGGAGAAAAGAAGATTGCGGACGCCTGCCTGGATCTGATTGATCTGGTTGTAGCCGTCCTGAATGGAAAAGATATAATGGTCATCGGGTTCTACCGTCGGCTTCGTGAGGCAGGAAAAGCCCGCATAGGGTTCGATGATGTGCTTGGATTTCGCATAGGATTTTTCTAAGCGCGAGGAGAGGTCTGCTCCGTATGTGAGCAGACCGAGAGGTTTTGCATGATGCGACGGGCTATTCGTATAGAGGATCCCAATCCCGCCGAAATTCGGGGTCAAAGCTAAGGGGCCTAGATAGAAGGAGCGTTGAAGCCGCTCGCGCAGCTCGAATCTCCCCGATCGATAATCGGTTGGGGCTTGCAACCGAGAGGTTGAGCCGAGTTGGTCTGAATAAGCGAAATCGAGATAGGAGGCTTTCAGATAGGAAGTGGAGATGATGCCGGTCGGGCCAAGTTCGCGGGGAAGGATATGGAGGTAAAAGGTCGGAAGGTCCTGTTTGATCGATTCGAAAGCGTTCAATCGCGGGCGGGTTTTAAAATTCGCGATAGCGAACGGCTCTTGATGGTGGACCCAAAATAGGGTTTGCTTGGCAGTGCCAACCTCGAAATCTTCGCTTTTAAAATCGCTCGGCATCCGAACGTCGCTGTATTTATCCCAGGTGAGCGCCGTATTCGTTTTTCCATCTTCGCTCCTCCAGCCTCCCGCTCCTTCGAGCCGGAACCGAAATTGCTTGTTCGGGGCAGTCTCGAGCCGGTCAGTCCCCACATAGCTGCGGGTGACGAAAGTCCCCTGTCCGCCTGGGGGAAAATACTCCGTTTCGATCGCGCCGCCCCAGCCTGTGCTCCATCGGTACTCGATGCGGCCGAATAGAGAGAAGTCGCGCCACGAATACAGTTGGTAGCGCATCGCGGCTCTGAGGCCTTGTCCTTTGTCCCAGTTGAGCGTATAGCGGAGGATCGGGTCGCGTCCGCTTTTTTTGAGATTCAATTTCAGGGAGGGGAGCCAGAAGGCGGGGACTTTGAAGATGCGGAACTGGATGTTTTTCCCGATGAATAGATCGTGCTTCAGCGCATCGACTTTGCTGGCATAGAGGTCCCAAGAGCTATCTTTGTTTTCCGAGGCTGTGATCGAAGCATTTTCCACTTCGTAGCTTCCGTCGGGATTGATTTCGATCCTCTCTCCGCTGATGTACCAGAGACTGGAGAATGTTTTCCCTTCATAGACGGTTCCCCGGTTTTCAAGAAAATCGTAGTGGAGCTCTCTTCCGATGAAGACCCGTCCTTTATATTGGATCATCAAGTCCCCGCTGGCTTCTATCTTATGGATTTCTCTTTCGTCCTCTTTCCATTTGGTATATTCGATTGTTTTTGCCTGGATCCTAAGCTCGCTGCCTTTGATCACGCCTCCTTCGTTCGTGTAGAGCACTCCTTCTTTATAGGTGGGATTGCGCAAGTCGACAACGATCTCATCCGCCTGCAAAAAAACTAAGGAAAACAAGCAAAACAACAGCAGCCAGCGCATCACGTAAGAAATGATACTTCGCTACCGCTTTCTTTCGACAAAAAACTTGGAGATCAGGGCAGGAATCGCGCTCTTTGTTGGTTTTTTTCAGTGTAATAAGACATGAATCATTAGATCCGCCACAAAATGAGCTGTCATTGCCGTCCATAGTCCTCTAGACCAGTACAGCCAACCAAAGACGATACCAGGAATACCATTCAAAAGCAGTACTCGGAAAATTTCCAAAGAAGATGGCGTTATGAGCTTGAAAACTGCGGGTAAGTGACCTAATCCAAAAATGATCGCCACGATTATGTTTGTGATCCAAAGAAACGGCAATCGATTTTTGTCTGAAAATTTAAAAATTTTTCCACAACCAAAATAGACGAAAGTGAATAAAAATAGTCTTAGCAGAACTTCTTCATTTATACCGCCATAGAAAGAGGCTACTGCGCCAATCCAGAAAGGCAGATGCATGCTCCCTGAGACAAGAAGAGAGGTTGAGAAAATTGTCTTGTCCAGGAAAAAGATTACTGAACCGACGACTATGCCTGAAATACTTCCAAGACAGACAATCGTCCTAAAAGGGGTTTTACCAGTTAAAGGACATAAATCAGTTTTCATCAAGAGTCTATAGCTGAGGTAGCAAATCAATCCATAGAGCAGGGCCGCTTGAAATGTCCCTAAAAGAAGAATTCTTAACATCGAGACTGAAGGAGGGATCATTCCCAAGTACTGGATGTAGGGGATAACAGACCAAGAACCTACGAGGCAGAGCGCCCATAGGACAAGATATACTTTTTTGCTTTGCTTATCAGCATGAGATTGCGCGCTTTGCATGTCTTCCCTGACATGCTATGGTACAGCAACTTGAGTGTTGAGATCAACCGGGGAAATTTCTTGTCAGCTGAGATCAATTGTTGTTCTGTTTGATGCCTGTTTTGAAATCTAGCGCAAAATGATGATCAATGATCTTGAACTCGTGGTTGAGATATAGTTTATGCGCATCGTGACGCTGATGACCACTATCTAGATGAATCTGATCGCACTTTGTTGTTCTTCCTCGCTCAATCACCCACTTTAAAAGCTTCCTGCCATAGCCATTTTTTCTGCTTGCAAAATCGGTGACCAAATCATCGATATAGAGAACCTTGCCCCAGGCAAAAAACTCCAGAAATCTGAATCCTGCAAGTGCCTTAACCTCGTCCCTATCTTGGCAGTACACTAAGTGGTACCCGGCAGCCAATTGGCGCTGAACTTGTTCGACAAACGCCTGTTCCTCCGTCAAATGAGGACGCAGTTGGCGCATCACCTTGTAACAGGATCGAATTTGTGCATTGTTGGTTGCCATCTGAATTTCAGTACTTTCTGCAGGGCCCGCCCGATCCATGATTTTCTCCTTTGTTTATTTCACAATCCTTTTGCGCGAACATTTTTAAAGAGGATTCCTAAGAAGGTCTTGCATCTGAAGTTCCATTTGGTAGTGGAGTACAGGATGCCAGCTCGCGATAAATTCACCAATCATCTTAAAGCCGACTTTTTGGTAGACGTGGATAGCCCGCGTATTCGTCGCTTCAGGGTCTATTAAAACTCTCTTCACGTGGGGAAAATGGCGAAGTAAAAATGCTCGAATCATCGGCGCCGATAGTCCCTTCCCTAAATAGTTTAGATCACAAATAAACAAGTCCAAGGTAATCGCGTCAGTTCCTTCAGGAGAGGTGATCAGAAAGGCAAAAGGGATCTCTTTATCGTAGCCGATCCAGTAGGTAGTACTTCCTTCTCCCTGGAAAAATCTTTCCAGGCCATTCAAGGTATTCTGGAGACCTACTCCATGCATCCATTCTTTGATGTGTTTTTGCTCTAACCATCGATGGATCAAAGTCCTCTGAGATAATTGAATCGGGGTGAAATGAAAAACCAAATGTTTACGATTGTCTTTGATAATTTCCTGAATTACATGTCGTGCATTGTTTGCCAGCGTTGGGTTTGTATCTTTGTAGTAGGGTAATGCGATGAGAGCATTAGACAGCGCCCAACCTCGGCCCCGTTGCCATGTTGGATCATCGACTTCAAGTCCTGTGCGGAAGACATGTCTCATAGGTTCTGGTAGAAGATTCCATGCGATGATCAAATCGCAAGCGGGATCGCCGACTCCCAAATTTCCAAAATCAATGACAGCACTCAGTCTGCCATTTCGGATGAGGATATTGCCAGGCGATAGATCTCCATGCACCCAGACAGGGGAGTGGGACCATTTGGGCGCTTGCAGGGCGGTTTCCCAAATAGCAGTTACGGTCGATACGTCGACCATTCCATCCAAATGTTTAAGAGCTTTATGAGTCTCGGTATCTCGCCTTTTTAACGGCACTCCCCGGTTGGAAGCTGGCCCATTAGGTAGATCTACTTTGTGCAACGCCTGAATAAACTTTATCAGATCATGGGTCATTAAAGTGGGATCGGGGATTTGTCCTACAATTGGATTGCTGCCTTCGAGCCAACGATACACTGACCAAGGCCATGGATACTCTTGGCTGGGCAAGCCTTTGGCAACCGGACTGGGAATGGCAATAGGTAGAAACGGAGCGAGCCTGGGCAGCCATTTACATTCTTTTTCCACATTGTCCACAGCCCAATCGATACGCGGAAGCCGCACCACCATATCACTTCCAAGTCGATACAAGGCATTATCTGTGCCCGCTGACGGTACCGGTTCTAATGGCAAATACGCCCATTGCGGGAACTGTTTTGCGACTAAATGCTGAACCAGTACTCTGTCAATCTCAAACTCATCTGCATGCATCTTAGACATTTAAAATCTCGTTCTAAGCACCACTACTTACTTGTAATTGGTCGATTGTAACATCTCTGATCTTAAAAGGGATGGAATCCGAGATTCACTCTGTGGCTTTCATAAGGAGGCCGATGAGCGCGTAGCGATTCGCCGGATTGCTGAACTGGATCGCTTCGAGGAGGAATGCGATGCTCTTTTCATCGCGCCTATTGGCGACCGACAGAAATGCTTCGATGAGAAGATGGGAGGTTTCATCCGGCGTGAGGGTATAATCGGACTGCTCGAGCCGGAATTTCCAGGGCAAAAGCGGGCGGAGGCGGATCAAAGTCTCATGCTTTTGGCGCATGATCCAATGATTGATGTATTCTTCATAAGGTCCCTCTTGTTTCAGGCGGTAGAGAGAGAGATGGCAGTAATCCCGGATGAGGGGAGCAGAGAGCTGCTGGGTGCCGGCTTTCAGGAAGGCGAGTACGCCGTCGGTCCGGAGATTTTCGAGTAGGGAGATCAGCGTTGGAATGAGATCGTTTTGCTGTTTTTTGAAAATCAAAGCCGCCAGGTTGAGGAAATCGGCTTCAGGCAAATGGATCGCTTCGCGGAGGAAGTGCTCGCGCATTGCGACCGAAAAGCCGAGATTGAGCGTCGGATCTTTAGCGTGAAGTTCTGCGGATGGGATCGCTTTGACGCACATCAGGGTCCGGCCGACAGATGGAAAGGGATGAAAGGCAAGATCCCTCGCATCTGCGATCAGGATTTCGCTTAAGCC
>CAZVXG010000065.1:0-5938 GCA_964631635.1 uncultured bacterium
CGAATCTCGTTACTGAAGAGCCTCCGATCGCGGCAGTAGGCGCCCATAGCGCCTCTCCCCATTTCGCGCCGCTGGAAAAAGGATCCAGCCTCCTCCAGAAAGGGGATTTTCTTTTGATCGATCTTTGGGCGAAGGAAAAACAGGAGGGAGCAGTCTTTGGAGATATCACTCGGGTCGCAGTCGCGGCCACGAGGCCAAATGAACGGCAAAAAGAAATCTTTCAGATCGTGCGCGCTGCTCAGAAAGCGGGGATCGAATTGGTGAAACAGCGGTTTTTTGAACAAAAGCGGGTGATGGGCTGCGAGATCGACGATGCGGTTCGCAAAGTAGTGCAAGACGCAGGGTATGGCGATTTTTTTCTTCATAGGACAGGCCACAATATCGAAGTAGAGCTCCACGGCAGCGGTCCCAATATCGATAACCTGGAAATGCACGACGACCGACCGATTCTGCCAGGCACCTGCTTTTCAGTAGAGCCGGGGATCTATTTGCCAGGCGAATTCGGGATCCGCCTCGAATCGGATGTCTACGTTCATGGAGACGGCACAGTGGAAGTTACCGGCGGAGAGCAGGATGAGATTTTTTGTTTGTTAAACGGGAAATAGTTTGAGCCGGAGATCGTCGATTTTGAGTGGATCGATCAGCGCATAGATTTCTTCGAGAGTGAGCTCACGCCTGTTCGGTTCCTGGAAAATAAAGTAATCGTCCGCATTGTCGAGCCACCGTTCGAACGCCCTTTGTTCAAAGGATTTAATCCTGCATTCCCCAAGATTTTCCCATTCGGTTTTCAGCATCGGCTGCGCAATGATTTGCAGCATGAATGCCGCTTGCAGCGCGGCTGGAACGACCCGCTCCTCCAAGATGAACCAGGCTTGGCTGCGGCCTACCATGCGCAGGGATTCAGATTTGTTATGGAGATTTGCCAGATAGCGTACAAACTGCGTTTCGGTTTGTTGCTGCCAATACCGATATTGGGCAATGGCAGGAAGAAGAGCCCGGAGCGCTTCCTTAGAATCGATCTTTCTCAAGGCGTCCATAGGCAAGGCGCTTTCTGAAATACGGTGTTCCTTAAGAAATGTTTTGATCTCTTGACCCGTCCAATTTTGAATTTTTTCCAACTCATTCGCCTTCCCCCGTTCTGCAGCAGCCAGGACTTCGTATTTAGCGGAGTTCGCGACGAAATGTGCAGATGCGAATTGGAGAGGCACGGTGCCGATGACGAGGGCAATGAGCAGCGCCGGAGGCAAGGAGGGGATCTGAATACCTGCGGAAATGGAGATCGCAACGGCTGCGATCGCGATCAAGGCGGCCATACAGACCCTCGATGCAATTCTACTCCAGCGAGATTGGGACATTAGCGCATCGGACTTTTCCCGCGGCAGTTCGGTAATGTAGCGGCTGAGCGAGGGAGAGGGGGGGGCTTGATTTGCAATTGTTAATGCTGTCATGGCTTTAATTTATACACGATCCGAAGGATTGATTTCACTCAAAAAAATTCAAGAATTTTTTACTGTCAAAAGAGATTTTACCGCCTCCTGTTTGATTCTCAAGTGAATATGGTTAAGGCCATTAGATCGATTCTGAGAGAGGGAGGCATGGAGGCCGAGGCTGGTGAGGAAATCGGGAGGGTTCGTGAGGATCGCCTCCGGCGTTTCGCCGCTATACGCGGCGATGAGAAGAGCGGCAAGTCCTGCGGAGATCAGGGCATCGGAGGCGGCCAGAAAAAAGAGGCGGCCTTCGTCGAGATAGGAATGAAGATAGAGATTGCTCTGGCATCCAGGCACCAGATTTTGAGGTGTTTTAAAATGAGGAGGAAAAGGAGGAAGCCTCGATCCCATTTCGATCAAAATGTGGTATTTCTCCTCGGATGAAAGGGAGATATCGAAAGATTTTTTGATTGCGTCAACTTTTTCTTGAAAGGTCTTGTTCATAATTGTTTGACAATAATAGCCCGATTCCTGTTTCATTGTAAACATTTCCGAGCCAAATACACTATGTCGCGAGAAGAAACGATCAAGATGGAGGGCAGCGTTGAAGAACTGTTGCCCAATATGAATTTTAGCGTGGTCCTTGAGAACGGGATGCGAGTGATTGCACATCTTAGCGGGAAGATGCGGATGCGCAATATCCGGGTCTATGCAGGAGATACCGTCACAGTCGAGATGTCTCCCTACGATTTGACCAAGGCTAGAATTGTCTATCGTCAAAAATAAGTTGGCTTAAGGAAATGATTGATTTTATTGCTCAAGTACCTTAAGCTTGCATCCTTTTGAACAAATTGGAAAGGACGCCCAGGTAGCTCAGTGGTAGAGCACTTGCATGGTAAGCAAGTGGTCGTAGGTTCAATTCCTATCTTGGGCAAAAATAAAGAACGGAGGATCTAAAGAAAATGGCAAAAGAAGCTTATCAGAGAACGAAACCGCACGTAAACATCGGAACTATCGGTCACGTCGACCATGGAAAAACGACCCTGACTGCCGCCATTACAAAAACTTTGGCTAGCAAGGGTTATGCGAAATATCGAGACTATGCCTCAATCGACAACACCCCGGAAGAAAAGGCGCGCGGCATTACGATCAACGCCTCTCACGTTGAGTATCAAACAGATAAGAGGCACTATGCGCACGTCGACTGCCCCGGCCATGCCGACTATGTCAAGAACATGATCACGGGCGCGGCTCAGATGGACGGAGCCATTCTCGTCGTCGCGGCGACCGATGGGCCGATGCCGCAGACGAAAGAGCACATTCTTCTCGCAAGACAAGTCGGCGTGCCTGCGATCGTCGTTTTCCTCAATAAAATGGATATGATCGGCAAGGGAGATGAAGAGCTCGTTGAACTCGTCGAAATGGAATTGACTGAACTCCTCGAGTCCAAAGGCTACAAAAACGTTCCGATTATCCGCGGCTCTGCGCTGAAAGCGCTCGAAGGCGATCCAGAATATGTGAAGGCGATTCTCAAGTTGATGGAGACTGTAGACGAAAAGATCCCGACTCCGGTCCGCGAGGTCGACAAACCTTTCCTGATGCCGATCGAAGACGTGTTCTCGATCTCTGGACGTGGAACTGTAGTTACTGGCCGCGTAGAGCGCGGTAAAATTAAGGTTAACGATAAGATTCAGCTTGTTGGAATTCGGGAAACCCGCGACACCGTCGCTACCGGCCTCGAGATGTTCAATAAGACCCTGGAAGAGGCTTTGGCCGGCGAGAACGTCGGGGTGCTTCTCCGTAGCATCGAGAAAAACGATGTCGAACGGGGAATGGTTCTATCTGCTCCTGGAACCTGCACGCCTCATACGAAGTTCAAAGGTACTGTTTACGTATTGAATAAAGATGAGGGAGGGCGCCATAAGCCGTTCTTTACCGGCTACCGTCCTCAGTTCTATTTCCGCACGACCGACGTTACAGGTACTGTTGAGTTGCCGCAGGGGACAGAGATGGTGATGCCAGGCGATAATGTAGAGTTGACTGCTGAACTGATTCACCCGATCGCAATGGAAGATGGAATGCGTTTTGCAATCCGTGAAGGCGGTAGGACAATCGGCGCCGGTACGGTATCCAAAATCCTTAAATAAGTGTTGAGCGGGGAGAAATCTCCGCCAAAAGGGCGTAGGGGTGTGTAGCTCAGTTGGTAGAGCAGCGATCTCCAAAGTCGCGGGCCGGGGGTTCGAGTCCCTCCGCACTCGAGGAGTAGTTACAAAATCGTGGTGATAAAATCAAAGGGGTATAGGTGACGACAATTACGGAAAAGAAAAAGATCTCCTACTTCCGCGAGGTTCAGAATGAACTCAAGAAAGTGACTTGGACTTCCAAGCAAGAGTTAATTTTCTGCACGAAAGCTGTGATTATCGCAACCTTCCTGTTTGGTTTTGCGATCTATGCGGTTGATTTAGCGATCCGCGGCATACTCAACGGGGCCGGTTCCCTGTTCCAGGCAATTTTTGGTTAACCAGAGGGAAATGGGAATATGCACAAGTGGTACGTCGTCCAAGTCATGTCGAGCCATGAGAGGAAGGTGAAGAGAGCTCTGGAGGAATATCAGCAGGCGAAAGGAGTCGCGGATGATATTTCTGAAATCCTCATTCCCAGCGAAAATGTTTCCGAGGTGAAACGGGGCGAGCAGAAGATCAGCGAAAAGAGAATGTGGCCAGGTTACATCCTGATCAAGATGAACCTTAGCGAAGAAGCCTGGGCCTATGTCAAAGATACGCCTGGCATCATCGATTTCCTGGGAGGGGAGACTCCAACTCCTCTTACGGATAAAGAAGTGGCCGACATTATGAAAGAGCTGGAGGATCGTCGGAAAGGGATTGTCCAGAAGCATAAAGTCGATGTGGGCGACCGCGTCAAAATTACGGATGGGGTATTCATCAACTTCATCGGGACAGTGACCGAGGTCAATCACGAGAAAGGGCGCCTCAGCGTCATGGTTTCGATTTTTGGACGCGAGACGCGCGTCGATGATTTGGAGTTCTGGCAAGTAGAGCAATCTACCGCTGAGAACGCCAGTTAGGAAAAAAACAATGGGGAGAGGGGATTCCTTCGTTTGGACTCATAAAAGGTAACAGATGGCAAAAAAATTAGTTAAAACAATCAAATTGCAGATTCCTGCAGGAAAAGCCAATCCGGCTCCGCCAATCGGACCCGCATTGGGTTCAGCCGGTATCAATATCATGGCTTTCTGCAAAGAATTCAATGCAAAGACTCAGGATAAAGCCGGCGACATTCTTCCTGTCATTATCCAGGTCTACCAGGACAAGAGCTTTACGTTCATCATGCGGCAGCCGCCCGTATCTCGGATGATTCTCAAAGAACTCGGGATCGAATCGGGATCGAAAGTGCCGAACATCGACAAGGTGGGCAAACTGACGCGCACACAAGTGAAGAAGATTGCCGCTCAGAAAACGGAAGATTTGAGGATCGCATCTGCCGAGGCCGCTGAGATGATGGTCATGGGAACAGCCCGCTCTATGGGCGTCGACATTGTGGAGGGCTAAAATGGCGCATCGATCGAAGCGGATGAAAAAGATCGACGCACTCGTCGATCCGAATAAAGTCTATAAGCTTGAAGAAGCGGTGGAGGTATTGAAGCAATGCCCGGCGGTCAAATTCGACCAGTCTGTGAATGCAGCTTTGAAGATCGGAATCGATCCGAAAAAGTCGGATCAACAAGTGCGCGGTACTGTTTCCCTTCCACACGGAACGGGTCAGAAAGTCATGCTGATCGTCATAGCAAAAGGAGAGAAAGCTAAGGAAGCCCTGGAAGCAGGAGCGGATCTGGCCGGAGCCGATGATCTCCTTGAAAAAATCAAAGGAGGATGGACAGACTTTTCTGCTTTGATCGCGACGCCCGACATGATGAGAGAGCTCGGCAAGCTCGGCAAGGTACTCGGACCCAGAGGATTGATGCCGACTCCGAAAGCTGGAACTGTGACCAACGATGTGGCTAAAGCTGTAAAAGAAGTCAAGGCTGGTAAGATTGAGTTTAAAGTCGACAAGACTGGAAACGTCAATAATGCCGTCGGTAAACTGTCTTTCAGTTCTAACCATTTGATGGATAATTTGCGCGCTTTGCTGCAGGCCATCTCCCGTTCCAAACCTGCGAGCGCAAAAGGAAACTTCCTACGATCGCTCTATATCTCGTCGACAATGGGCCCTGGCCTTAAAATCGATTTGCAATCGCTGGAACTGGCGTAAGGAAGGACTGATGAGACAGGAAAAAGAACTTTTATTGAATGAAATTAAGACCAAGATCGACGCCTCTACGGCAATGATCGTCACTCGATACGATCGACTTGCGCCGAATACTTCCTGGCAACTGCGCGATCAACTCGCCAAACAGGGAAGCCTCCTCGAGGTCGTTCGGAAACGGGTGTTTGTAAAAGCCGCTGAAAAAGCAGGCATGCAAATCGATGAAAATGTATTGAAAGGGCACGTAG
>CAZVXG010000066.1:0-5899 GCA_964631635.1 uncultured bacterium
CAAAAAAGCTCCGGGGGAGCTTTTTTGTGAGGAGCAGCGCCCTGAATTTGAGCCAGACGAAGTCGGCGTCGAAGCAGCTCAACTTGAATAAGTTGAGCGCCGGGGTCCCCAAAGACGCATCGTCTTTGGGGTGGGGTGCAGGCGGGTCTCAAATTCAGTGGCTGTCCGACGCAGTCAGAAACCAATTTTTCAGGTTGTTTGTGTATAGAGCTTCAGGCAAATGGCGGGGGCGTCTCAACGACAACCATCTCCTGAGTGACTGGATGGCGGAAGGCGAGCTTCATGCAATGAAGGCAGATCGCCTCTCCTGTTCCAGGTTGACTCCCATAGCGCACGTCGCCGACGATCGGATGGCCAATGGCGCTGAATTGGGCTCGGATCTGATGGTAACGCCCCGTTTCGAGTTCGATCTGCACGAGCGTCGTATGAGGCTTGCGCTTAAGCGTCTGATAGAACAGGCGGGCGTGTTTAGCTTTAGGGTCTCCCTCTTTGGCAAGGATCGCTTTCCGATCGCCGTGGATGAGGTAATGGTCGAGCCTTCCCTCTTTTTTCTCGAGGATCCCCTCTACTTCGGCAACGTAGATCCTTTGAATCTCCTGTTTTCTGGACTGTTCGTTCAAACGGCTTAACGCCTTGCTTGTTCGGGCGAACAAGACCAGTCCGCTGACCGCCCGGTCGAGCCGATGGATGCAGTGAAGAAAGACGTTCCCCTTTTTTTGATACTCCTGCTTGATCCAAACTTTGACCCATTCCTCGAGGCTCTCCGCAGCCGTGTCGTCGGGTTGCGTCAGCATGCCGCAGGGCTTGCAGGCTACGGTTAAATGATTATCGCAATACAGAATTTCGACGCTGTCGTACGACTTCATAGAGGAGGAGGGCGGCGGCTGATGCGACATTGAGGGAATCGGCGGCTCCAAACATGGGAATCCGAACCTGTACGTTGGCTTGGCTCATCCAGAATTCCGATAAACCATATTGCTCTGTTCCCATGGCAATCGCAAGAGGAATTTTAAAATCGGCCGCTGTAAATTCAATCGTCCCTTTTGGCGTGGCTGCAACGATTGCAATCCGATGTTTAGCGAGAAAAGGGATCACTTCGGAGGAGGCAGCTTCGATAATCGGCAGCATGAAGAGCGTGCCGACGCTTGATCGGACGACATTGGGATTGTAAATGTCGGTCGTCGGATCAGAGACAATGACCGCATCGACGCCGCTTGCATCGCAAGAGCGGAGGATCGTGCCGAGATTGCCCGGCTTTTCGATGCTTTCGGCGATGAGGAGGAAAGGATTCTCAGAGAGTTTCAAATCAGTTAGATTCCGATGGATTTGCGGTGCGACAGCGAGAATCCCGTCGGGACGGTCGCGATAAGAGAGCTTGGCGAACACTTCGCGCGAACATTCCTGGGTTTCGCAATTCGCTTTGGCGATGAGATCTCGTTCGTTTGCTCCCAGAAACCATTCCGGGCAATAGAAAACCGTTTCGATTTTCCAACCCGCATCGACCGCGCGCTTCAGTTCGCGGTATCCTTCGATCAGGAAAGAACCGGTGTCGTCTCGATGCCGCCGGTCCCGCAGTTTGATCGTTTCCTTGATGTTCGGATTTTGAAGGCTGGTTATTTTAATCATGTGAATACTCTAGCGGCGCTGCCGCAGGGAATGGAAAAAGCCTCTGCCGACTCGAGGAGCATTTCCGCCGTTTCGATCTGAGCAGGGAAGATTTGATTCAGGAGGTGGGAAAGGACGATTGGAGTGAAACCGGGCGTGTGGCAAGAAAAGAGGAGAAAACGGGGAGCAAGAAGGCGGCACATCTCCAAAAGCGGCGCGATGTCCCGTTCGATCTTGAAGATCTCTCCTTTGCTCCCTCTTCCAAAGGTCGGAGGATCGAGGATAATCCCATCATAGCGCTGGCCCCGTTTGATCTCCCGTTTCAAGAATTTCATCGCATCGTCTGCGATCCAACGGATCGGAGCTGAGCCCAGGCCATTCAGCAAGCTGTTTTCTCGAGCCCATTGGATCATCCCCTTAGATGCGTCGAGATGGCAGACCGCTGCCCCTGCTTGCGCTGCGGCAATGGTAGCGCCCCCGGAATAAGCGAAGAGATTCAGTACGTTCGCCCCTTTCGATAGCCGCTTGCGCATCCATCCCCAGAGCGAGGCGTGCTCAGGAAACACTCCGAGATGCCCAAAATCAGTTGGAGCCACCTTCATCGCCACCCCTTCGATCTCGATGTTCCAGGAAGGAGGAAGTTTGCGCCGAAATGTCCATTTGTTTTCCCCTTCGCGGCTAAAACTTCCGTCCGCAATGATCTCCCCTTTGGGTTTCCAAATCGCTTGCGGGCATGGCCTTTTGAGGATAAACTCGCCAAAACGCTCCCATTTCTGTCCATCTCCGCTATCTAAAAGTTGATAGGCTGGCCCGTTCATGAAAATGTCGGCGTGTTGTGTACCAGGCGCCTCCACAAAGCGCCCAATGCCGTGTGAACGGAGAGTTCGATCCCTACGGCGCGGTCCGTGGAGACATCGACAAAGCCCGCATCGATTTTTTCGCCCCGTTTCGCAAGGGCGATGCACACCGTACCGGCTGGTTTTTCCAAGCGGTGAGCCACGGGTCCCAAAATACCTGAAACTGCGATCGCATAATCGGCATCGCTCTCCTCAAAAAGCCCTTCCACCATCTCGATTGCAGTTTCACAGCTCACCACACCATTTGACTTGAGCGTGTCATGCCGCACGTTTAAAAAATGCTCCTTCCATCCGTTTGCATAAGCGACTATCGATCCGAGAAAAAACAGAGAGGCCCCAGGAACGGAGACGAGCCGCGCGGCGATGGCACCTCCCGTACAAGATTCAGCGAGAGCGACCGTTTTTTTTCTCGCTATCATCTCCCTATGGATCGCCTCCTCGATCCTCCCCTCCCCGATAAAAAAGGTCGGAAATCGCTCTTGGATCGCGCAGGTAGCATCGCCTACTGCCGATTGTGCGCCGCGCAAAGTGATCTGCAGCGTTCCGTAAGCGGGATAGATGCCGATCTCAAGATCTGGTTTTTGCAGCTCGCGCAAGAAGGGATCGACTTCCAATTCACGCAACAGGCAAAGCGTGCAACGCCTGAAGACTGCGTTCTTTTCTAAAGGAAATCGCTTTTGCAAAAGAGGAAGCGCCTCTTCGAGGAACATCCGCTCCATTTCCCGGGGGATGCCAGGCAAAAGGAGCAATCCGTTTCCAAAAAGACCTGGAGCCGTCCCCAGTGTATTTTTGAGCGGAAGCGGCTTTTCAGAAAAAAGAGGGAGCGCCGCTTGCAGCGTGAGATCATCGAGCGTCGGACCCAATCCTCCAGTAGCGATAACAAAAGAGGAGCGGCTCAAACACTCTTTCAGGCCTAAGCGGATCGTTTCAGGATCGTCAGGGAATACCGTATGGCGTAGGACTCGATATCCCAGGCTATTTAATTCGCGGCCCAGGAAAGCGGCATTCCCATTGATCGTCATGCCTCGCAATATTTCATCGCCGATCGAAGCGATTTCTACATTAATCATGAGAGACTCCGATTCTCTGCGCGATCAATTGCGGATGGGAGCCGATCCAGGGAAAACAGTGCTTGCCCAGGCGGATGGGCGCATTCATTCGTCGCCCGCCGATAAGGAAAGGAGTAGCTCTCGTCGTTTCGCGCACCCACAGGCGCAATTTCTCAAAAAGAGACCCCTTTTCGCTCTCTCGAAGTTCCATCGTCTTCGGATCCTGATAGATCTGCGGATAGGAAAATTGCAGGCCCCAGAAAATGCTTCCGCTGCCCATCGACATCGGCCGGAAGACCCCGTCGATTTCCGAGTAGGTAAACCAATGGGCCTGTACCTGGATGATCGGTTTCCCAATCTTCGTCAAATAGCCCTTTCCTTCAATTTTCTGCAGCCAGAGAGCGCTTAAGTCATCGATGAATGCGCAGGCGAGAATGACGCGCAACTCCTGTTCCTGCGGAACGCGGCCCTGTTGCAAGGAGGCGATCCAGGAGCCCCACTCCTTCAAAAACGCCTTTTCCGAGATGGGGTTCCCATCGACAATTCCAGTCATTGGAAAGATATGAAAAGGGCGGAGCTTTTCGAATAGGCTCTGCAATTCATCGGAGTCGCAGAGTACCTGGAATTTGAGCCACTTGGAACCTTGGTAAACCCCCTCTTGCTCAAGGGTGGAAATCCGGAGAGTCATACAGTCCCAGTCCGCGGCAGTTTTTTCAAAGAGCCGCAAAAGAGGAGGAAAAAGACCCCGAGAGTGATATAGGAATCGGCAAAATTGAAAATGGGGAATGAGCGTCCCCAAAAAGTAAAGTGGAAGAAATCGATCACATGGCCGTAGAGGCCGTAATCGATTGCGTTGCCGATAGCGCCCGTTACGACGATCCAAAGAGGCCATATGCCCTGCGAGATCTTTTTAAAGAAGATCAGGTAAGCGATCAGTCCTGCGATGATGGCGAGCCGCAGCCAGAAAAGAGCGCCGGGATGGCCCGGAAAAAGGCCGCAGGCAGCGCCTGTGTTGCCGATGATATTCAAAGAAAAGGTGACTGCGGAAATATTGAAAATTCCGATGCCGCCGAATGGATAAGAGCGAATGAAGTGGGACAGCGGGGGAATCCAGGCGATGGCCCCTATTTTCGATCCGATATCGAGAGCCAATAAGCAAGGGAGCGCAATCCATTTTAGGGCCTCTTTCATAATTTCCATAGGGCTTCGGCCGGCTGCGGCTTTGTCATATCGATTCTTCGTCTCATCAATAGCGCCTTCGTCTATGGATTTCGATGTGCGAATCAATCTGACTTTGCCTCGCTCGCCCGAATTCTGTGTGAAAATTATGCAAAAAGCCCATTTTAGGAAATTCACAGCAAGCCCTTTTCAAATTTTTCTTGCGCTTTGACCGTCATGGTCGCGTAAGGCACCGCATCCAGGCGTTTGAAAGGAATTTCCTCGCCGCTGATATCGCAGATGCCATAGGTTCCCTCTTCGATTTTTTGGAGAGCCCTGTCGATTTGACGCAGCAGGCCGAATTCCTTATTCGTCACCTCGAGATTGATCTGTTTGACGAAATCATCGGTTCCCTCATCCGCAGAATGCTGGGAATACCCCTTCGATTCATCCGGAGCTGTGACTTCTTTTTTTGTTCCCTCGACGGCCAAGGTAATTTGGATCCTCATCTCTTCAAGCTTTTTCTTGAATTGAGCGATTTCATGTTTCTTCAGCGGCATGATTCTCCTCTTCTTTTAAGGCTCCTTGAGGGGCGATCGATTGAATGGCCTCCACAAGCTCTCGTATATCTTTGAAACGCTTATAGACACAGACAAAGCGGATATAGGCGACGACGTCGGTCTTCTGCAGATGCTGCATGACGATTTCGCCCAATTCCCTGCTCGTGATTTCACGGACCGCGCGCGCCATCAAGTCCGCCTTGATTTTGTAGGCGAGCGCCCGTACCTGGTCGTGGCTGATGAGGGTGTGTCGACAGGCCGCGTCCATGCCGTTGATCAGTTTTTCTTGTTGAAAATCTTCGTAGGTTTCATCTCTTTTCTTTACTTGAAGACTCAAGTCGACGGTTTCAAAAGTCGTAAACCGCTTCATGCATTGACAACATTCGCGGCGCCTACGAATCGCATTGACCTCCGCAGCATCGCGCGAATCGGTGACTTTCGACTCTTTATGGTTACAAAACGGGCATCTCATACATTTCGAAGGATCTGTTTCTGTTTAGAATGTCCTCGCATTTTTGAAAAGCCCAACTTGAAACCATTTACTCGGAGAAGGTGGGATTCCCTCTCGTATACTCGGAGAAGGTGGGATCCCCTCTCGCATGATCGCGTCGCGGTAGAGGGTTCAGCGGCGGCGCTATCGGCCGCGTTTTCTTTGGAAAAAAAACTCAAC
>CAZVXG010000067.1:0-5848 GCA_964631635.1 uncultured bacterium
AGGAGAGACTTACGATATCGGGGGCGCCGCAGAGTTTTCCAATCTCGATCTGCTCTATCTCCTCATCGACCTTTTGGCTCAAACGATGCGCGTAGATCCGCAGCGGTACCGTTCTTTGATCCGCTTTGTGGAAGATCGGCCAGGCCACGATTTCCGCTATTCAATAGACGCGCGGAAAATTCGGGAAGAATTAGGATGGCGCCCGACAACAAAGCTGCGGGAGGGGATGCTCCAAACCATACGGTGGTATGCCGAGCCAAGGCTCATCCTCTGAAAAGCTCGCCGTTCGGCTTTCGAATACAAACACGGGAGTCAGGCTATTGAAAATATCCGTGCGGTAGAGGACTTGAAAAAACGGTCAGATCCGAAAGCCGAGGTCTTCGAGGAGCCGGTCAGCGGCTTTCTGGATATCGCCAGTCACGAGATGCCATGGATCGTAATCGTATTGGAACTGGACCTGCTCTGCAAAAATGAGGACGTCCTGCTGGATTTTTTCCTCTAAAAAGATGGCCCGGGTCTTGAGATCTTCAATCAAGAGATCGGCCGCAGAGCGCCGGCCGGCGTGAAGGCACTGGACGATCTGCGCCACGTCCTGGGCCATTTCAATTTTAGAACGGACAGGAAGTTCTCGAGATGGATGTTTACTCATAATAAATTCCTAAAATTTAATTATACTAGTTTATAATTTAAAACTAATATTAAACATAATCTGCTTACAATTAATCTATTATAGAAATCCTGATTTATCATCGAAGTCTCCTTTCTGAAGGTGTTCCAGGAAGGTTTAGAGCAGTTCTGAAGTTTCATTTTGATAAATGGTATAAGTGCTGGGAGCATTGCATCGCCATGGCGCACTAAAGAATTAAATCATAATGCTTTAATTTTTAGTAAGTTATAAAAATTGACACCTTAAGTAAGGACCTGTAAACTTACTGTCAATTTTATGACAACGCAGAACTATTCCAGCACTGCCGCAAATTATAAGTATGGGTTCGTGACTCCGGTCGAGTCGGACGTGTTTCCCAAGGGCTTAAGCGAAGAGACGGTCCGGGCGATCTCGGCGAAAAAGGGGGAGCCTTCCTTTCTCCTCGCTTTCCGTTTGAAGGCCTTTCGCAAGTGGCTGGAAATGAAAGAGCCCACCTGGCCTACCTGCAAGTACCCTCCGATCAATTATCAAGAGATTTCCTATTACTCGGAGCCCAAGTCTAAACCGCGGCTGGAGAGCTTAACCCAGGTCGATCCGGAGATTTTGAAGACATTCGAGAGGCTCGGAATTCCGCTCGACGAACAGAAGCGGCTGACGAATGTCGCGGTCGACGTCGTGTTCGATTCGGTCTCTCTCGGGACGACGTTCCAAAGAAAGCTTGAGGAAGCGGGGGTAGTCCTCTGCTCCATGTCCGAGGCCGCCCACCGTTATCCGGAGCTGCTCGAGGAATACCTCGGGACGGTCGTCCCGATCGGCGATAATTTTTTCGCCGCCCTCAACTCGGCGGTATTTTCAGACGGTTCCTTCGTCTATCTTCCGAAAGGGGTTCGCAGCCCCATGGAACTATCTACCTACTTCCGGATCAATGAGAAGGAGACGGGGCAATTCGAACGAACCTTGATCATCGCGGAGGAAGGGGCTTACGTTAGTTATTTGGAAGGTTGTACAGCTCCCGCCTTCGATACCAATCAGCTCCATGCAGCTGTCGTCGAGCTGATCGCAAAAGAGGGGGCCGAGATCAAGTATTCGACGGTCCAGAATTGGTACGCCGGCGACCCGAAGACGGGGAAGGGAGGGGTCTACAACTTCGTCACTAAACGGGGGCTTTGCGCCGGGCGCCGTTCGAAGATTTCCTGGACGCAAGTCGAAGCGGGGGCGGCGATCACGTGGAAGTACCCGAGCTGCATTTTGCGGGGAGACGATTCGGTCGGATAATTCTATTCAGTCGCTTTGACGAATGGAAAGATGCAGGCTGACACAGGGACAAAGATGATCCATGTCGGTAAAAATACCAGCTCCACCATTATTTCGAAGGGGATTTCCGCAGATGAGGCGAGCAATAGCTATCGAGGATTGGTCAAGATCGTGCCTCGCGCTGCAAACGCCCGCAATTACACGCAGTGCGATTCGATGCTGGTTGGCAATCGCTGCTCGGCGAATACTTTTCCTTACATCGAAGCGGGCAACAGTACTGCGTCCGTAGAGCACGAGGCATCGACCTCGAGAATGAACGAAGAGCAGATTTTTTACCTGCAATCTCGCGGGCTTTCCAAAGACGATGCGATCAATCTGATCGTCAATGGCTTTTGCAAAGAGGTCATCCGGGAACTGCCGCTCGAGTTCGCAGTCGAGGCGCAAAAGCTCCTCGCATTAAAATTGGAGAATTCAGTCGGATGATAGAAATACGAGACTTACACGTCAGCGTTGGGGGAAAGGAGATCCTAAAAGGGTTGAACTTGACCGTGCAAAAGGGGGAGGTTCACGCTCTCATGGGGCCGAATGGCGCCGGAAAATCGACGCTGGCCCGCGTCCTCGCCGGACATCCGGCTTATGAAGTAACGCAAGGAGAGATGTGGTTCAAAAAACAAAATCTTCTCGAAATGGCCCCGGAAGAGAGGGCGCGAGCGGGACTGTTCATGAGTTTTCAGTATCCGCTCGAGATCGCGGGCGTATCGAATCGGCAATTTCTTTTATCGGCGCTGAATGCTCAGAGGAAAGGAAGAGGGGAAGCGCCTCTTGCCGACGCCGATTTTGAGCTCCTCCTCGCAGAAAAAATGAAGGCGATGGAGATACGGAGCGAGTTCAAGGAACGGAGTGTCAACGAGGGTTTTTCGGGCGGGGAAAAGAAGCGGAACGAGATCCTGCAGATGGCGATTTTCAATCCCGATTTCGCAGTGCTCGACGAGACCGATTCAGGACTCGACATCGATGCGCTGCGCCTCGTCGCCTGGAGCGTGGGCCAGATGCGGCGCTCAGATAATGCGCTCTTGATCATTACCCATTATCAGCGACTGCTCGATTTGATCCGGCCCGATTTTGTCCATGTCCTCGACCAGGGCGCCATCGTTCGGAGCGGCGGGCCTGAATTGGCTCTCGAACTCGAGGCAAGGGGCTATACGTGCAGCTCCTAGAGCAGGTTTTCCAAGCGCTGTCCGATCCTAAAGATCTCCTCCAAAACTGGAGGAAGCGGGCGTGGGATCGTTTCCAGGAGTTGGGACTGCCGCGCCAAGCTCAAGAGGCGTTTCAGTATGTGCCGCTTCAACATCTCGTTTTCCCAAACACCGCCTTGCGTCCAGACAAAGCGCAAATTCGAGCGGCTTATCCTTATCGGCTCATTTTCGCCGATGGATTTTTCCAAGACGCGCATCTGCCGCCTCCACTTGTTTGCCGCCCGCTGGACGACGCTATGCGCACCTACGGCATTGCCCTACAAAACCGATTCGCTCGCTCTTTAAAAGAGGAAGCAGATCCCATCGCAGCGCTCAACTGGGCTTTGCATGGCTGCGGCGTATTCCTCTATGTCCCGCCCAATATCCGCATCGAAGAACCGATCGAAATCCACCACTTGTTCACCTCTCCGCAGATGGCTACGGCCAGCCTCCAGATCTTTCTCGGCAAGGGCGCGTCGCTCAATTTGATCCAGCGCTCATCCCATCTCGACGATGCGCCTTTCGGGAATGTCCGCCTCGACGCGTCGCTGGACGAGGGATCCTCCCTTTTCTTTGGAGACAAGCAGCAGTGGCCGGAGCATTCCATCCATTTCCAAACGTTTCGATGCGTACTGAAACGGGATAGCCGCCTCCATTTCCTCTCCGTCTCTTCAGGGGCCAAACTCGCCCGCTCTTCCATCAAAGTGCAATTGCTGGAAGAAAATGCGACAGCTCTTATGCAGGGCCTTTGGAGATTGGACCGGCAATTGCAATCCCATACCCATGTCGCCGTGGAGCACGCCGCCCCCCACTGCCGGTCGCGCCAGCATTTTAAGGGAGTTTTGAAGGGACAGAGCCGCTCCAGTTTCGAAGGGAAAATTGCGGTTCTCTCCGCGGCGCAAAAGACTGAGGCCTATCAGCTCAACAACAATCTCCTCTTAAGCGATGAAGCGGCGGCGTTCACTAAGCCCAACCTCGAGATTTTTGCCGATGACGTCAAGGCGACGCACGGTGCGACCATTGCGCAGTTGCAGCAAGAGGAACTCTTTTATCTCCGCTCCCGCGGCTTGAAGCTGGACGAGGCTAAAGAGATCCTGACAGGGGGATTTTGCGATGAGATCCTTCAGTCAGCGCCCAGCTTTTTTAAGGATTGTCCCTGATGCGCCAGCAATTCCCTATTTTCCGCCATCGTCCCGGTTGGGTCTATCTCGATAGCGCCGCAACCGCCCAGAAACCGCAAACGGTCATCGACGCTCTTTCCCAATTTTACGCCTCCGACTACGCGACCGTACACCGCGCCGTCTATCGCCATTCCTTAAAAGCTACCGAGCAATATAACGAGACCCGCGAAGTAGCCAGGCGTTTTCTCAATGCCTCGCACGCCGAAGAGATTGTCTTTACCCGTGGGACGACCGACGCGATCAATCTCGTGGCGGCAAGCTACGGCCGGACGTTTTTGAAGGCAGGCGATGAAATCCTCATTTCTCAAATGGAGCACCATTCGAATATCGTCCCCTGGCAAATGGCGGCCAAAGCCACCGGCGCAACGCTCCGATGGATTCCCATAGATGAAACAGGCGCGCTGCGTTGGGAGGGGACGATCACGCCGCGCACGCGGATTGTCGCAATCGCCCACGTTTCCAATGTTACGGGAACCGTCAACGCAATCGCTGAAATTTCTAAAGCCGCAAAGCTCCAGGGAGCGATCGTCGTGGTCGACGGGGCGCAGGGGGCTCCCCATTTGAGCGTCGACGTGCAGCAGCTCGGCTGTGATTTCTATGCCTTCTCCGGGCACAAATGTTATGGACCTACCGGGATCGGCGTCCTTTTCGGCAAACAAGAGCTGCTGGAACGGATGCCTCCTACCCAGGGAGGAGGCGACATGATTGAGCGCGTAGAGCTCGAGAAGACGACCTATGCGGCGCCTCCTTTGCGCTTCGAGGCGGGGACGCCGATCATCGGTTCCGCGATCGCCTTGAAGAGCGCGCTGCAGTTCATCGAAGAGATTGGACGGGAGCGGATCGCCGCGCATGAAACTGCCCTTTTGCGTCATGCCGAGAAACTCCTCGCCGACCTTCCAGGCATCCGCATTTTAGGCGTAAGCCCGGATAAGGGGCCGATCCTTACCTTTCACATCGAAGGAGTGCATCCTCTCGATCTCGCTACGCTTCTGGATCTGTCGGATGTTTCCATTCGGAGCGGCCATCTTTGCGCTCAACCGCTTTTACGCTTCTTCGGCCTCGAGTCGGCGTCTCGCGCGTCGTTTGCGATCTATAATACGATGGAAGAGGTGGATCGCTTTGCCGATGCAGTGCGACGCTCAGCAAGAAAGCTATTGAAATTTTGACTATCCCATTTATAGCTTGGCAGAGCGGTTCATGAGGAGCGCATCGGCCAAGACAAGCGCGCTCATCGCTTCGACTATGGGGACGGCGCGGATAGCGACGCAAGGGTCATGGCGCGATCCTTGGGGAAGGAGGAAGGCTTTTTTTTCTCCTTTCGTAGAAACGGTTTTCTGCGCTTTTTTGATGCTGGAGGTGGGTTTGAACGCGACGCGGAAGATGAGCGGAAGTCCTGTGGAAATGCCTCCGAGAGTGCCGCCGGCGGAATTCGTCTCCGTCGTGATGCGCCCCTGCTCGTCGACGTCGAATGCGTCGTTGTGCTCCGATCCTTTCATGCGGGCGGCGGCAAATCCGGAACCGATCTCGAATCC
>CAZVXG010000068.1:0-5822 GCA_964631635.1 uncultured bacterium
GGACGATCTTGTCCCCTTTGGAAGGGTCAGCTTTAACGGAAGCTCCGACTTTCATCCTAATTACCTCATACGAAAGTCTAAAGTTATACCCCATGACCCCATTTGCCTTCAAGAGCCTCTTGAGGATTATGGAACAATCCAGTATCCTTAAACCACAAAAACCACCCTTTATTTTGGATGAAACAACATGAAACGGACTTATCAAGCCTCGAAAATCCGCCGCAAACACAAATTCGGCTTCCGCGCCCGCATGAAAACGGCCAGCGGCCGCAAGGTGATCAACCGACGCCGCAGATCGGGACGCAAGGTCCTCTCCGCCTAATCTTTCGGAAAAGAGACCGGCTCCTCAAACGGTACGAATTCAGGCGGGTCTCCAGAGAGGGGAAGCGACTGGTCGGAACGAGGATCTGCATCGATCTCTCCAAAGACCCCAGAGGCTTCGGGCTCCGCTTAGGGATCACCGCGTCTGCCCGCTATGGGTCCGCTCCTGAAAGGAACCGGTTCAAGCGGTTGGTGCGGGAGGCATTCCGGCTCAGCCGAGCCCACCTCCCCTCTGGCCTCGAGATCAATATCTCTCCCAGAAAGCGGGCTCTGGATGCGACCCTTGCCGAGATCCAAAGCGAATTGCGCTGGCTGCTATCATGCTGAATGCGCAGCAGGAACAAGCGGTTCGCACGACTGAGGGGCGACTCCTCATCCTCGCTGGCGCCGGCAGCGGTAAAACGGGCGTCATCGTCCACCGGATCGCCTATTTGATCAGGGAACGGGGAATTCCTCCGCAAGCGATCCTGGGGCTTACCTTCACAAACAAAGCCGCCGCTGAAATGCGAGAGCGGGTGCAATCGCTCATCGGTTCCGCAAGCGCTGGGCAGGTCACCCTTTCGACCTTCCATAGCTTCTGCATGCGGGTGCTGCGAAAGGAAATCACCCTGCTGGGCTATACGTCCGATTTCAGCCTTTACGACGAGCGGGATCTCGACCGGACCATTACCCAGCTGGCTAAAGAGATGCTGGGAGTCGAAGGGGCGCTTCCATCGCTTGCTCCGACCCGCGCAGCCTTGGGCGAAGCGGCGAACCGGGGAATAAGCGCGGAAAACCATACCTGGCACGATCAATTCTCCAAAGATCTCTATGCGCGCCTCCAATCGGCGCTGCGGGCGTACAATGCGGTCAGCTTCGATAACCTGATCCATTTGACTATCCGCCTCTTCGAAGAGCACCCAGATGTACTCGCCCGCTATCAGGAGCGATACCGTTTTCTGATGATCGATGAGTACCAGGACACCAATCCGGCTCAGTTCCGCCTGGCTGAATTACTCTCTGCCAAATATGGGAATCTCTGCGTGGTCGGCGACGACGATCAATCGATTTACGGCTGGCGGGGAGCAGAAGTGAAGCATATTCTCCGCTTCAAGGCGGACCTCGTCATCAAATTGGAACAGAATTACCGTTCGACGACAGCGATTCTCGATGCGGCGAACGCGGTGATCGCACGCAATAAGAACCGGCACGCCAAAAAACTTTGGAGCATGGACAAAGGAGGATCGCCGATCGAAGTGTTCAATGCCCCAACCGATGTCGAGGAAGCTGCAGCGGTTGTAGCGCGGCTCCTCCGCTTGAAGGAGGAATCTGGGCTGAGATGGCGCGATATGGCCATCCTCTATCGATCCAATGCGCTGTCGCGCCAGTTCGAGTTGGCCTTGATGCAAGCCTCCTGGCAAAAAGATGGACACTGGGTTCGGGGTATTCCCTATGAGGTATTCGGCGGCCTCGAGTTTTCCGAGCGAAGCGAAATCAAGGATCTTTTGGCCTATCTGCGCGTAATCGCAAATGGACGCGACGAGGAAGCCCTCTTGCGAATCCTCAACGTGCCGAGGCGGGGAATCTCCGACTCCTTTCTGGACGAATTGACGCAGCAGAACCGCTCCGCGAAGATCCCTCTTTGGAAATTCCTCGAAGAGATCGCCGCCGGGGAAAAAGATTATCCGGCGCATCCTCGCGGCACTGTCGGCATCCGTTCGTTCGTTTCACTCGTTGAAACGGCCCGCCGCCGCTTCGCAAAGCCCCCGCTAGCCGATTCTCTGGTTTGGCTTCTGGAAGAAATCCAATATAAAAAAGCGATCGAGGAAGAGGTAAAAAGCGATCAGATGCGCCTTTTCAAATGGGAGAACGTTCAGGAATGTGTCTCTGCCCTCGCGCAATACGAAGAAGAGATGAAAGAGGCATCTTCGCTGCAGGATTTCGTAGCGAATACCGCTCTGGCAAGGTCCACATTCGCAACCGCAGTGAACCATGCGAAGGAAGATAAAGTGCAGCTCATGACGCTCCATAGCGCCAAAGGGCTTGAATTCCCCGCCTGCTTCATCGTCGGCCTCGAAGACCATATCCTGCCTCACGAGAAAAATCTGACGCAAACGGGCGTCGAAGAAGAGCGGCGGCTATTCTATGTCGGGATCACCCGGGCGCGGAAACATCTCGCCTTAAGCATGGCCCGCTCCCGCATGAGAATGGGAAAAGCCCAACCCACCAACCCTTCGCGGTTTCTCTTTGAAATTCCGAAACACCTTTTGAACCCGACTTCGCATAAATGACCCACCCTCCGACTCTCATTTTACGCCACGCCAGAGAGAACCTGAAAAAATGTTCGCTCAGCGGCCTCGAAGGGAGAGGCGGGCTTTGTTTTTATACGTACCCGCGCGATCTCTTGCCCGACATCGCCGGGTATCTTCTCCTGAAAGTCGGAGCCGAGCCTTTGACGATCGCGGACGCTGAACGCGGCTTGTTCTTGATCGACGGCACCTGGCGCCTGGCCCAATTGATGGAAAAACAGCTTCCATGCGTTCTCGAAACGCGCTCTCTTCCTTCCAGATACCGGACTGCTTACCCGAGAAGACAAACCCATTGTCCCGATCCCGAAGCGGGCCTCTCCTCGGTCGAAGCATTGTTTCTCAGCGCACACATCCTCGGCCGACCCTCTGAGCATTTCCTCGATTTTTATTATTGGAAAGATCGCTTTCTTAAGTTGAACGAATTCGCGTAAATCTCTAGATTGCTGACATGCAGTCTGTATTTTACGCTCTAACACAACTCAATAATTTCATTTGGAGCCATCTAGCTTTTTTTTTGATCATCGGAATGGGCGGTTATTTTTCGATCCGTTCCCGTTTTTTCCAAATCCGTAGGATCGGGGGGATTTTCCGTTCTTTTTTTGCCTTTTTCAAAGAAACATCGTCCGATGAACGGGGCATCCATCCGCTGAAGGCGTTTTTTGCCGCAATCGGGGGCTGCATCGGCATCGGGAACGTGGTCGGCATCTGCACGGCTGTGGAGATCGGAGGGCCGGGAGCTCTTTTGTGGACCTGGGTCGCTGGACTCTGCGGGATGCTGATCCAATATGCGGAAGTCTATCTGGGATTGAAATATCGGGTTGAGAATAAAACGCATAATTATGACGGCGGCCCCATGTACTTCCTCCCCGTTGCTTACAAAGCGAAATGGATCGCTCCCGTCGTCAGTCTTCTTCTCTGCATCTATGGCGTCGAACTGTTCATGTTCAACGTAATGGCCGACAGCATGGCGGTCAATTGGGGCATCGATCTCCATTGGATCGTCGCCTTCCTTTTGATCGCTACGATCGCCGTTGCCCTGGGGGGGATCAAACGGGTAGGCGAAGTGTGCAGCGCCATCATACCGTTCTTCGTCATCGTCTATTTTACGCTCTGTTTATGGGTTCTCATCCGCCATGCAGCCGATCTGCCCCTTGTCTTTCAGGAAATCGTGAAAGGGGCGTTTACGGTCCAGGCAGCCCAAGGCGCTTTCGCCGGGAGTACGGTGGCGCTGACGATTTCGATGGGCCTTTCCAGAGGCGCTTATTCGGGAGATCTCGGTGTCGGCTACACGTCGATCATCTACGCCGAAAGCCGGAGCAAACAGATGCAGCGGCTCTCCGCCCTCACTGTGATCGGCATCTTCCTCGATACGTTCGTCATTTGCACGATGAGCGTTCTCGTGGTTTTAGCCACAGGATATTGGAAAGCTGGCATCGACGTATCGCTGATGGTCCAGGCAGCCCTCTCCTTATATTTCCCCTACATGAATTACTTCATGCCCTTTTTCATCTTCCTCTTGGGATATACGACCATCCTGGCCTATTTCGTAGTCGGAGTGAAGTGTGCGAAATTCCTCTCTCCGAAGTGGGGGCGGCTCCTCTATTATATCTATGCCTGCATCTCCCTGCCCCTGTTCGCGTTTACGAAGGCGGCCGACGCCTTTGTCGTGATGTCGCTTGCCGGGGCCTTTCTGCTCCTTTTGAATCTCTATGGAATGTTCCGGTTGCGCAATGAGATCAAATTCGGCCTGGACCACTTCTCGCCGCGGCGATGACGCGTCGTCGGAGGCCAGCGATGCGGCAGATCATCTCTCGCTCGCTGGCTTGATCCGCGATTGGGCCAGAATCTAAGGTAAAGCCCGACCCTAAAAATTTAGGAAGAAAAAAGACACGGAAAATATCATGCATCAGTCAGAAATTCATTATCATGTTCAAGAGCAAAGTTTAAAGCATAAATTATCTTCAACCGCTGAGAAAATTATACAACTTAATCCAAGGCTACTCTTGGGTGAGTCTAATTTATTCGACTATGACTCAATAAGCCACACCATTGTGTTATCACCTTCGTTTCAGGCCCTATTAAAGCTACTCGTTCAGCTTGACGAATTAGATTGTAAAGCATTAACAGCAAATTCATTATACGATCTAAATTCAATTCTTCAACAATCTCAAGGTGTTCGAGGAGGCTTATTGCGCAAAGAAGGAACAGAAAGGTGGCATTTAGACGATAATCCTACCAAGCAAAAATACCGTCAAACTTTCGATGCAATATTACAACAATTAGGTTTTGTACTTCCACAATCAATTGATTATGAAATGACAGTTGATCATTGTATTATTTTTGGAGCCCGGGCTGAACGTATGGAAACCCGAATAATTAAAACATTGGGTTATTTGAAAAAAAACCTTAAAGTAACTGGGCATATTTTTTTGTTAGGTTCTAATCGAAAATTAATTCAACCCGAAATAGAACATCTTAAATCAAGGCTGGAGAAATTAGAGGAATCCCAAAGGATCTATTGGAGTGAAGTGTTCAATGATCCTGAGCAATCTACAGAAGCAAATGCTTTTATATTTTTATGGAAATGCATTGTTCCACAGGAAATGCAAACCTTTTTAGAAGATAAGCTCGTCTGCATTAAATCCACTCGAATCGGAAATTCTTATAATGGACAACAAGGGCATCGTGCGACTACAGAGGTTACACTTGAAGATTGGATGTCCTTTTATAAAGCCGATGAACCCCAAGCTGTTTTTGCTATCGCTGAACAGCCCTATATTCGGTTGGTTGATCAGTTAAGATTGACCCTGCTTTCAAAAGGTAAAAAGGCCAATACAGATGAATTAATAGAACGGATTAAGAACACAATTTTTTATTTTGTTTTTCCAAATCAAAGCTCTAGCCCACTTATAAGCGTGATATTAGACGAAATTGGTCGTAATGTATACCGGACTGCCGATACTTTAAAGTATTTTGAAAGTCTCGAGTAGCGAGCAAGCTTCATCCCTAATAGTTGGCAGAAAATCCTTAAGCCGATTTTCCATTAAGGTTGGGTACTAGGCCACGGCCCGCGTACCAGCAGGCTCACGGTTGTCTTGCATTTTACGAGGAAAAAACAGGATGGATAGGATCGTCGAAACGCCGGCAGGATAAGAGATTGACCACAAACCGAACTTCTGTCGATTTTTAGGTTCTTTTGAGCCGATTTTCGAT
>CAZVXG010000069.1:0-5799 GCA_964631635.1 uncultured bacterium
GCGGATCGATCTCGACGATATAGGGTTTCAGCGGTTCGAGTTCATAGGCGAGAAAGGTCGTTTCCTGGGTCGATGGAATGATGGTAGGTTCCTGGAATTTCCCGGGAAGGCGCGATGCGGGGGGGATTTCTGAAAAACCCTTCCCTTCTACGAAAAGATAGTCGCCGAAGAGGCGGGTCTGTTTCAAATCGATTCCGGGAACATAGTCCCTTTGCGGCGCGAGCGCGATCAGCCCTTCCGGGGTCAAATGGATGTGCAAACCTGTTTTCCGGATCGGCGAATCGGCGCTGAAAAATCCTTGCACCTGCTCCAACTCCTCTTTATGCGAGGCGATGAAGGCCGAAATTTCCTCTTTCCCAACCCGCAGCCCAGGATGGAGAGGAAGGCGAGTTGAACTTTCCCGTTTCATGTAGAAACCAAACCCGGGTACATAGACCCATTCATCGAAATGGCGGGCTTCTTCATAGCCCTCCGGAAAATTCAATTCCGCTTCGAAAGAGAGTTCCCCTTCTTCGCTGAGCCGGTAGATGAGATGGGATTCAAGGCTGCCGAGATGGGTCTGGAAACCGGGAAAGTTATGGAGCCATAGGCGATGCCGGTTGATGAAATCGGCCACTTCCTGTTTCGGGACTACCTTTTCTTTGCCGTCGAACAGCCAATCTTCGACGAGATAAAAACCTTTGTCTTCCAGATAGGCCCAGGGGATGAAACAGGCCGACTGTTCGCGCTTGAGATCCCCCGATTCCAGAATGTAGCATTCGATATGGAAATTGTCTTCCGGATCGAATCGAAGGTGGTAGCGGGCTTTACAAGGTTCGGCGTGTATCGGCAAATAACGCTGCAGATCCTTATAGGCTTGAGACAATGTCTCGCCGATTTTTTCTGCAGGAATCTCATCTTTTTGGAATAGAGGCGAGCTCCGGCGCCTATAAAACCCTTTGCCTTTGACGAATAGCCAATCGCCGATTGGAACTCCGGCAAACTCGCTGTTTCCCAAGCTCCGCTTCCCTTTCCGATGGATTGCGAGGCGTTTTGCGATTGGGTCGTAGACGACGTTTTCAATCGTATCATCTCCGGTATCGAAAACCTGGAGAGGAGATTGGACCGTGGCCAGTGCGGGAATGAGCCAGGGCCAACTCACCTCGGAAATATAGAACCAGATCTCGAGCTGAGGGAATTTCAGGGTCATTTCATGCGGAACCGGCTCTCCTGTGTATGCGATCTGATAGGCAGCTCCCTCGTCCTGGAGCAGCATGATCCATTTCGCAAGATCGGACCAAAAGGAGAGTTCATAGCGAAGGAAATGGCTCCCGCCGCCTGCCCTGAATGCCGCGATCTCCTCGGCAGACCAATTGGAAAACTTGAGCGATGTCTCTTCAGTTTCGACCGCTCTTTGCCGTACGATCCCAGCCAGCTTCTTTTTCGCGCCCGCGTTCAAGGCTTTAATAGAAAAGAGTCTCTTTTTCGTCTCGGATCCGCAGGAATAGGCGTCTTCTTTTTTCTTTTTCAAACAATCGGGCGCATAGCCATGCCGTTTAGCCTCCATCTGAAACAGGCGGTTCCACAGCGATTTCTTGAAACGGACATGGAGGGGTTCATCAAATCCATTGAAGATCCGCAGATAGGCCGCGGCGAGGTGGAGACATTTTTGTCCCGATTCGGCAAAGTCGCAGGAACAGAAAGAATCGGTCACCTCCCCGTCATCCTTTACTTGGAGAAACGGGAAATACTTTTTCTTTTTCTCCCGCACCTCGACCTGATAGGTGCCGCGGGAAAACATAGGCTCTCGAACAGCTTTGGCTTTTAGAAGCGCCAACGCCTTCCGCAGATGTTCTCGTACGAATTCAGGTTGGTTATCCATGAGGGCCTTCCCCTCATTCTATCATTCTAGCAATACCGGAGAAAACTTTTTCAGCAAGACCCGCCACAATCAGCCGCCCCTCTTGCTCTCTCACCTCGAGAGTCCCTCCGGGAAAATGGAGAAGGATCGGCATCCTGAGGCCAAACAGGTTCCGAGCCACGATCCCAACTGCCGCTGCTCCAGTCCCGCATGCGAGGGTCTCTCCTTCCACGCCCCGCTCGAAAGTTCTCACCCGGATCGACCCATCCGGCTCTCTCGCGGCGAAGCTGGCGTTTGCCCCGTGGGGCGCGAAGAGAGGATGATGGCGCAGCCAGCGGCCCGCAAGGTCTAGATCCACGGTCTCGACGGCCTCGACGAAACGGACCGCATGCGGCACTCCCGTATCGGCGAAATGAACTTCTCCCGCTCCTGTCTCCAGGCCGAGGCAGATCGCCCCTGGCGCTCCCAGATCAACGGCAGAGCGCCCTCCATCCAAAAAACACTCGGCGATTCTCTCCCCTGTCCGGATGCGAACCCTCCGGTCCGGTTCTCCGAGCTCCTGGAGAAACCGGACCAGGCAGAGGAGCCCATTGCCGCAGCTTGCCGCTTCGCAGCCATCGCTGTTGAAAATCCGCATCCGAAAGTCGTCCTGGGGATCGAGGCGAAGCAGGATCAAGCCGTCGGCGCCGATCCCGAACTTTCGCATACATAGCTTTTGGATCAGGGTGCGATCTTCTGGAGGAAAAACAGCGGGTCGGTCGTCGATCAGGATGAAATCGTTGCCGGCGCTCTGGTATTTAACGAAAGGTATGTTCACATGAATCTTAACGGAGCGCAGATTCCAGGTCTTTCATCGAAGTGACGATCTTGTCGAGCAGCCCGAATTCCTTGGCTTCTTCCGCTGTCATCCAATTATCCCGGTCGATCGCCTTTTCGATCATCTTCTTATCCTTGCCCGTAGCATTGGTATAAATGTCCACGATCATGGAGCGGGTCTTGAGCATTTCCCTGGCCTGGATTTCGAGATCGGTAGCCTGTCCCCGGATGACGCCGCCGATGAGGGGCTGGTGGATCATGATCCTGGCATTCTCAGTGGCCAGCCGTTTCCCTTTGCCCGCTACAAGGCTCAAAAGCGACCCCATGGAAGCGGCGAGGCCCGTCACGAGAGTGATGACTGGGGAAGAGATCATTTTGACCTGATCCCAGATGGCAAATCCAGAATCGACCGATCCTCCAGGGGAATTGATCACGAAAAGGATCGGCTTACCCGGAGCGATGGTATCCAGGTACCAGAGTTTTCGGATGATATCTTTCGCCGAATCGGAATCGACGGCGTCGGACAGGAAAATCCGCCGTTTTTCCAACAGAGCTAGATCGATCTTGTCATTCATGAACCTGGGATGTCTTTCCTCTCGTTCGTTCTCTGGCATGGAACCTCTCTTTTTTTTTATCTTAGTCTATGACGAGTTCCGGATAAAGGGGGAAATCGCGCAAAAGATCGGCGACTCTCTGCTGAGAGCGCTGCAAAAGCGCAGGAGGCACCGTCGCTATGGCGCGGGAAGGAGTTGAGGTTTTACCATCGATTGCCGGCTTCGCTTCCTTCAGCAGCGAGGCGGTGATCGAGGCGATTTCCTTCATCTCCTTTTGCTTTAGCCCCAAGGTCGTCGTGGCCGGAGTTCCCATCCGGATGCCCGACGTATACCAGGGTCCATTGGCGTCCAGCGGAATGGAGTTCCGGTTCACGGTAAGATGAGCCTGGCTCAAAAGGAGTTCTGCCTGGCGCCCCGTCAGATGGAACGAAGAGGCCGCATCGAAGAGAATCATGTGGTTGTCGGTGCCGCCGGTGAAGAGTTTGACTCCCTCTTGGAGAAGAGCTTCGCCCAAGCTCCTCGCATTGTCGATGACCTGCTGCGCATACTGCTTGAAGGCTGGGGTGTCGGCCTCTTTGAAAGCGATCGCTTTCGCGGCCATGACGTGGGGCAAAGGTCCGCCGAGAACGAGGGGGCATCCCTTATCGACCGCGGATTGGTATTCGGCTTTGCAAAGGACCATTCCGCCTCGGGGGCCGCGGAGCGTTTTGTGAGTCGTCGTCGTGACGATGTGCGCATAAGGGACCGGATCGTAAACGCCCTGGATAGCGCGCCCGGCGACCAGCCCTGCGAAATGGGCCATATCGGCCATGAGGACGGCTCCGACGCTGTCGGCGATTTCCCTCATTTTGGCAAAATCGATCAAGCGGGGATAAGCGGAAAACCCAGCCACCAGGATCAGCGGTTTCACCTGTTTGACCTGGGCCGCCAAAACGGCGTAGTCGAGCATGCCGGAAACCGGATCCACCTCATAGCTCACCGACTGCATGATCTTCGAAGAAATATTGTGCCGGTAGCCGTGCGTCAAATGCCCGCCGGATCCCAGCCCCATCCCCATCATTTTCTGGCCTACCAGAAGACGCCGCACCGACTCGTATTCCGCGGCGCTCAACTCATCGAGGCTCTTTTTTCCCAGGCGCTCAATCTCCGGGGATTGGATTCGTTGGACCAGGATCGCCCAGAAGGCGACGAGGTTGGCGTCGGCTCCGGAATGGGGCTGGACATAAGCATGGTCGGCATGAAAAATTTTCTTTGCCAGATCGGCCGCATGCCCTTCGATCTGATCGACGTTGCCGCAGCCGGCATAGAACCGGTGGCCTACGTACCCTTCGCTGTACTTGTCGGTCAGGAGATTGCCCATAGCGAGCTGGACGGGCAGGGAGCTGTAGTTTTCCGAAGCGATGAGCTTGAGATAGCTCCTCTGGTCTCGCAGCTCCTGGACGAGGCTCTGGGCGATCGCCGGATAGGCGCTATGCACAGCATCGAGAGCGGCCATGTAGGCGATCGCGGCGGAAGAGCGCTCTCGCTCCGGCTTCTTGGCAAAATAATTCTGTAAAAATGACATTCTGACTTCCTTCGGTGGTGATCCAATTAAGGGATTCTCCAATAGATAATTCTGTAAAAATGACATCCTGGCTTCCTTCGGTGGCGATCCAATTAAGGGATTCTCCAATATTTCCCCTTTTTTCTCAAATTCGATGAATCTATCCTCTTGCAGGTTTTCGTGGAAAGGCGTATTGTACTCCCATAAACTTTACTATCAGGTCTACCATGCATCCAGCCCTTAAGGCCATTCTCGATATCCAAGAATACGACATGAAAATGATCCGCCTCATGCGCCTTAAAAAAGAGCGGCTCAGCGAGATGTCCCATATCGATGCCCTGCGCCAGGAACTTCGGAAACAGCAAGCCGATAAGTCAACCGAGATCGCCGACCTGAACCGCAATGTCGCAGCCCAGGAAATAAAAATCGGCGAGATCAAAGAGAAGATTAAGAAGCTCGAGGTCAAACAGAACTCGGTCAAAAAAGTGGATGAATTCAATGCTTTGACTCAGGAGATGACCTCCTCGGAACGGGAGCGGATCGCCACCGAACAAATCACGAGCGATATGATCGACAAACGCGCTCTTGAAGAAGAGATCCTGGAAAAGATCAAAGACTCGCTCCGACAATCCGAGGAGAGCAGCGTGGCGCTTGAAACCGAGATCAAAAACAGCATTCGGATGATCAACCAGGAAGGGCTCGATCTCAAATCGAAACGCGATCTTCTGGCAAAAACCGCCGATCCGGAAGTGATGAGAATCTATGAGCGGTTGCTCAACAACAAAAAAGACCGGGTGGTCGTCCCCATCGAGAACCGCACTTGCAGCGGCTGCCACATCGCGTTGACTGCGCAGCACGAGAATATCGTCCGAAAAGGAGAGCGCCTCGTATTCTGCGAACACTGTTCGCGCATCCACTACTGGCAAGAGAGCGAGGCGATCGAGGGAACCGCTGTCGCTACCAAGAGGCGCCGCCGCCGCTTAGCGGGTGTTTAGTTTTTGGGAAGGTAAGTCATCGCTCCGCGAATTTTTCTCTCGGAGAGGAAA
>CAZVXG010000070.1:0-5733 GCA_964631635.1 uncultured bacterium
CTTTTCTCCACGGACTCATCTACGGCAAATCCTATTGGAAAACCAATCCAGACGGCTCTTCCACTTACATAATGGGTCAGGAAAAAGCTCAATACGATCTCGGCGCTCCCCTTCCCCCTGCCATCGAATCGAAATGGGAAAAGATGTCCAAGACAAAGGGCAATATCATCGATCCTCTGGAAATCATCGCCGACTATGGAACCGACGCTCTCCGGATCGCCCTTTGCTCCAGCGTCACCCATGCCCGCCAGATCGATCTCGACCGAAGGCGCTTTGAAGAATACAAGAATTTTGCCAATAAAATCTGGAACGGCGCCAGATTCGTTTTCCTCAATCTCGAAGGACTCTCTCCTCAGCAGTTCGCAAAAGGCCTGGACAAAAGCCTCCTCTCCCTCGAAGACAAATGGGTCCTCTCCGTCCTCAACCGGACCATCAAAGAAATCGACCTTTCTTTCACGCAATATACCTTCGATCGAGCCGCCTCCCGCTCTTATGAGTTCTTCTGGAACGATTTTTGCGCCATCTATCTCGAAGCTGTAAAGCCAGTCCTCTTCGGGAAGGCTGGAACCCCAGAGTTGAAAGCCAACAAGCAAAAGCTTCTCGTCATTTTGCTCCTTTGCTCCATCCGGCTCCTCCATCCGATTACTCCGTTCATCACCGAAGAGATCTTCTCTTTGCTCCTTGCCCAGTTTCCAGATCTCAAATCACAGCTCTCTGCCGACGCTTACACAAAAGACGCCGTTGCCGCTCTTCAAGCAGGCGCTTGCATCGCCGCTCCCTATCCCAATATTCTTTGTATCGAAGATATCGATCCATCCGTCGAAGCGCAGTTCGCAGCGATCAACGAACTGATCCGAACCATTCGCAATATCCGCACCGAGATGCAAATTCCTCCTTCTGAAAAAACCGATCTTTATCTTTCTGGGCCAAAAGATGCTGCCGAGTGGAAGCTCGCCGAGACCCATCAATCCATCATCTTAAGCCTAACCCCGACCGCGAATTTGATGTTCTCGCAAAAAGAGCCTCCTCTCTTTGGGGCGTCCGCGCTTTGGGGTCCTCTGAAGCTCACGCTTCCGATCCCGCAGTCTTTGCGCGATAAAGAAAGAGCGCGCCTCGAAAAGGAAAAAGAGAAACTAGGCTCTCTTAAGGAAAGCACCGAAACCAGGCTGGCGAACTCCGAATTCCGCTCCCGGGCGCCTCAAGAAGTCGTAGAAAAACTTAAGCAAAACCTCTCACAAACACAAAGACAGCTCGACGAAATCGCCAGTAAGCTCAATAAATTATAACATCCTGATTATAAGATAGTTAAGAAATCCCTGTTTTTCAATAAAAACAACAACTTGTTATTAGCTATATATCCCCAAAAAACACTTGTATTAAATTAAATATTTTAGTATAATTGTTTAAATATTAATGATAACTTATGTAAAAATATGGTAATTAAAGCTTTTGGCTTATGGACAAGCCTTCTCTGCGCAAATGCACAACTTGTAAATAGACAAGATCCGTCGTTCGATGATGGAAACAAGCTGCACACTCGCGTCCAGAATTGCTTCTCTTCAGTATGTCCTGATCTCGCGGCGATACCAGGAGCCCAGGAAACGGAAGCGATCGATGAGATCTCATGTTCTTCCAGCAATGAAATACTAAGGCTCAATATCAACGATCCAAGAGAGAAATTGCTGTATTTTCGCGCTGAAGTGGATTGGAATGGAGCACTGAAACCAAAAGCTAGCTCAAAAATTATTAATGCGTTTTATAATAAATTCGATATGAAATATATAGTGATCAAATCATATAATGAGATTTGTGAGGAAATTCAAGAAGCTATAAAGACAGGAAAACTAAACATCGTCGTTATAGATGCGCATGGTTGGCCAGATCACATAAAACTTTCAAAAGACAACTGGATCAATCGATCAGTAATCCATGCCGCTCCCTTTTGTTTTTCTGGCCTCGAATCTTTTGGAAAAATCTTCCTTTTCAGCTGTTGTACTGCGGCTCCTGGAAATGTTCGAAACAACGATTGTTTCGCGCCGCCGCGTTTCCCCAATGGACTTCCTTTAGATCCGGACTATCAGCCTTTTGCTCAAGCAATGGCAGACAATACGAAAAGACAGGTAATCGCTGCAGAAAGCATGGTGCGTGGAGCTGAGACGCAGATTATATCCCACGATCCTTTCATGGTATTTCATTCTCAAGATAATACGAGCGCGAATCTCTTTAAGGTATTTACCCCTAAATTTGAAAATCCTGACTACAAGGCCGTTGCCAGCGTTGCAGCTGAGGCGCTGAAAAATTCGGATCCCTTGATCCGCGACCACGCGCTCGATCTCTTCCAGGAATTATTCGATCAGGGACAAGGCTTCGATGCCGCCATCAGCGCTGCAACTGAGGCGTTCCAAAACACGGATTCTCGGATCCGCGACAGCGCGCTCAGCCTCTTGGGAAAATTAGTCGACCAAGGATATTGCTTCAAGACCGCTACTGACGCTGCAACTGAATTGTTCCACAACACGGATCGCGAGATCCGCGCAGCCGCGCTCGACCTTTTCGGAAAATTATTCGATAAAGAACAGGGCTTCGATGCCGCCATCGGCGCTGCAACTGAGGCGTTCAAAAGCGAGGATTTGGAGATCCCCCTGGACGCGCTCACTCTCTTCGGAAAATTATTCGACACAGGACAGGGCTTCGATGCCGCCATCGGCGCTGCAAACAAGGCGCGCAAAAGCAAAGATTTCTGGGTTCGCGCATCCGCTCTCGAACTCTTGAAAAAATCAGTCAAAAAAGGATACGGCATCAAGGCCGCCTGCAGTGCTGCGACCGAGGCGTTCACAAGCACGGATTATACAAACCACCGCCAAGCGCGCGCGCTCTTCCAAGAATTATTCGACAAAGGAGAAGGCTTCGATGCCGCCATCGGCGCTGCGACTAAGGCGTTCCAGAGTGCGAATTTCGTGGATCGCTCCGAGGCGCTCGACCTCTTCGAATCATTGGTCGACAACGGACAGGGCTGCGATGCCGCCCGCAGCGCTGCGGCCTCGACGCTCAACAGCACGGATTACCACATGCACAGCGCCGCGCGTCGCCTCTTGGCAAAATTAGATAAGTCTACACAATGAAAATATGGTAACTAAGGCTATCTACTTATTTGCAAATCTTCTCTGCTCAAGCACACGGATAGACAATCTGGCTGGGATAGGCGCTCCTGTCACTACGCTAGCGCAAAGTACGCGATCGGCTTCATCTGAGCAAAATCTCTGTAAGTACTTTGTGAGCCGCCTATCTTTCGGAGTAGAATTTCCGCTTGATTTTCCGGAGAGCCGGTTCGATCAATTTCCGCTCTTTGGGAGAGGCGCGGTCGATGTGAAGCACCCCATTTAAATGGTCGTTTTCGTGCATATTGACCCGAGCGAGAAAACCATTCAAGACTTGTTCGACGAACTCCCCTTGAAGATTTTGATACCGGATATGAATTTGTTTCGGCCGCCTTACCTTGATGTGGAGACCTGGAAGAGAGACGCATCCCTCTAGCGTCTCTTCGGTTTCTTCAGAGGGGGAAGTAAAGACTGGATTGATGACGACTTGGGGATGTCCCACTCGGTATTCCCCTTGCGAATCGAGCCATTCGTCGCAAAATACATAGATCCGAAGGAGTTTGCCTACCTGGGGACCAGCAAGGCCGACCCCATTGTTGGCGACCATCGTCTCGGCCATGTCGGCAGCCAGTTTGACGATCTCCGGAGTGATTTCAGGGATTTCCTTCGCTTTTGCCCTCAGAATCGGATCGCCAAAGTAGCGGATCGGTAACTTCATCCTTCAGATCCAGGCTGCGGCTGCTCGACTTCAACAGGCAAAACTGTAGCCGGCTGCGTCCTTCCGAGCGAAGCACTCATCAAAGAGAGGAGCAGACAGCTAATCAGGAAAATACCGGAGAGATAGGCGGTGAACTTTTTGAGGACTTCCGCTGTAGAAGTTCCAAAAAGCGAGTCGCTTGTATCTCCTCCGAAAGAGGCGCCAAGTCCCAGGCTTTTCGCTTCCTGGATCAGGATGACGAAGCACAGGATGATGGAGAGCAGCAGAAAGAAAAAGAGAAAAATATAAAATAGGATAGTCATTCTTTTTTCTCGGGTGGTGTGCATTGCATTGCGATGGCGGCAAAAGTCTTTGGGTCGAGAGAAGCGCCTCCGACGAGGACTCCATCGATATCGGCTTTTTGCATGAGCAGAAGCACGTGATCTGGTTTTACCGATCCGCCATAGAGGATTGGAATCTTGTTGCCCGCCCGCTTGCCGAACAGGTCGCACAGGAGCGATCGGATATAGGCATGAGCTTCCTGGGCAATATTTGGGGTAGCCGTCTTTCCGGTGCCGATCGCCCAGACAGGTTCATAGGCCAAGATAATTTTCCCGGCGTCTTCCTTAGGGATCCCCTGAAGGGCGGAAACGAGCTGTTCCTTGAGTACCTCTTCAGTCTTCCCCGCTTCCCGTTCCTGGAGCGTCTCTCCAATGCACAGGACTGGGCGAAGGTCGTCTTGAAGAGCGCGGATCACCTTCTTGTGGATCGACTCGTTCGTTTCGTTGAAGAGAGTGCGCCGTTCCGAGTGGCCAAGGATCGCGAAAGCAGCTCCCGCCTCCTTCAGCATCAAGCTGGCAATCTCGCCGGTAAATGCTCCTTCCCTTGCGTCGTGCATGTTCTGTGCGCCGACGACGATCTTCGTATTTTTTGCCGCCTGGACAGCCGACGCGATCGAGGTATAAGGCACTGCAAGGAAAAAATTGGCTTGACATTCCTCTATCAAAGGAACAAGCGCTTCGATATAGTCGGCCGCCTCGCGGGCGGTCTTATACATCTTCCAATTGCCAATGACGTAGAGAAATTTTGCCATCAAAAACTCAAAATTTTTCCCATAAAAATACCCGAAAACCAGACCGTTGGCAAGAAATTTACGTTTATTTGCGTTTTAAGTGTTTTTTCACGAAAATTGATGTCTATGAGAATTTTAACCGTTACCGAACTCACCTCTGCGATCAAAGCGGTCCTGGAGCCTAATTTCCGCGCTTTTTCGGTCAAAGGAGAGATCAGCAATTTCAAACTCCAATCTTCCGGCCATCTCTACTTTACGCTGAAAGACGCCGGCTCCCAGATCTCGGCTGTCCTCTTCAAAGGCAATGCCGCATCGTTGAGCAAGCTGCCGAAAGAAGGGGACCAGGTGATCGCCAGCGGAGAGATCAGCCTCTATGCGCCGCGAGGGCAATACCAGATCATCGTCAGGGAACTCCAATTCCTCGGTCTCGGAGAACTGCTGTTGAAGTTCCAACAGTTCAAGGAGCAGATCCAGGCCCGCGGCTGGTTCGATCCGAAATGGAAGAAACCTCTTCCCAAACTGCCTAAGCGGATCGGCGTCGTGACGAGCCCTACAGGAGCTGTCATCCAGGATATTTTAAACGTATTGACGCGGCGCTTCGCAGGTTTCCACGTGATCTTGCATCCCGTCAAGGTCCAGGGCGAGGGGGCCGCTCAAGAGATCTCCCAGGCAATCGGCGATTTCAACCGCCATGGCCTCGCGGACGTGCTGATCGTGGGGCGGGGCGGAGGCAGTATCGAGGATCTTTGGGCTTTCAATGAGGAGATCGTCGCGAAGGCGATCTTCGAATCGAAGATCCCGGTCATTTCTGCTGTCGGCCATGAGACCGATTTCACCATCGCCGATTGGGTCGCCGATGTGCGGGC
>CAZVXG010000071.1:0-5692 GCA_964631635.1 uncultured bacterium
GATGGGGAGGGCAAGAGATCCGCATTTTGCGCGAAGCGGAAGGGATGCGCTCGCGAGGGCATGAGATCGTGTTAGGCGTCATGGAAAATGGCGCGCTGATCGACCAGGCATGTAAAGCGGGCTTTACAGTTTATCCTCTTCAATTTAAGAAAACGGGTTGGCCTCTCTGCCTGATCCGGTTGCTTGTCTTGATGCGGCGGCATAGGATCGATTTGGTCAACACCCATTCTTCGCTAGACGCCTGGATCGGCGGGATCGCAGCGAGAATCGCGCGGCTGCCAGTCGTACGGACCCGGCATCTTTCGACTCCGGTCAAGGGAGGGTGGAATAGCCGGCTGCTATATGGCAAACTGGCCGACTTCGTCGTTGCGACTTGCGCATCCATCCTCCCGATGATCAGCGCGCAATCTGGAAGGCCAAAAGAGAAGTGCCGTTCCATTCCCACAGGAGTCGACCCTGCGCAGCTCGCTTACGACCCAATCCTATCCACCCAGTTCCGCGCCCGATTTGGGATTGGAGATGCCCATTTTTTGGTGGGAACCGCCTGTTTCATGCGCTCATGGAAAGGGATTGGCGATTTGCTCACAGCGGCTCATTTGCTGCGCGGCATCCCCGATATTCGCTGGATCGTCATCGGCGGCGGGCATGCGGAACGCTACCGGCGGCAAGCGGAGGAATTGGGCCTCAGTGGGATCGTCCAGTTCAGCGGACACCTCGAACATCCCTTCCCTGCTCTCGGAGCTTTGGATGCATTTGCCTTGTTGAGTACAGCCCATGAAGGCGTTTCCCAGGCCATTCTCCAGGCAGCTTACCTCGGCAAGCCGCTGATCGCCACCGCCGTCGGGGGGCTGGGAGAGGTATGTCTGGATCGGTTGACGGGAATACAAGTAGATCCGTTTTCTCCTGAACAGGTGGCAAAAGCGGTCCTAGAGTTGAAAGGAAATGTAAAGGCCTCCGAAGCGTTGGGGCGCAATGGAAGGCGATTGGTGGAAGAGCGGTTCACGCTTCTCCAGACGATCGATCAGATGGAGGCGGTATACCGCTCCGCGTTGCAGGAAACCAGACCTGTGTGATATGAACTTTAGTATGAATCAGGAATTGCCTCACTTTTTTCGAGAAAAATTCCCCTTGTTAGGGGATCTTCCTTTTTTCAACCGCCGCGCCCTAACGGCCACTACCGCTTTCCTCGCCGGCCTTGCGGTTTTGGCCTATTCCCTCCAATCGGGACCGAAGGCTCCGGCATTTGCCCATGCGGAACGAATGTTTGCCAAATGGGCGGCATCGCCACAGGATGAGGCGCTTTTTCAAGAGATGACGCAAGCGTTAAAAAAAGTTCCTGCGCTGCAACAAAAATATGAGGCGATCCTCGCGCAAAAGTTGCTCGAGGGGGGCAAAGGAGCCGAGGCACTCCGGCTTGCCTATCATTCTTTAGAATTGGCCAAAGAGGAAACTCCTTTTCATGCAGCCTATGCGGCTACCAGTCTTTTGATCGAACAGGGGGAATATCAAACATCGCTGCAGCAAGCCGTTGCTTTGAAAGAACAAATGGCGCGGGAATGCGATGTGGCTCGCTTTGCGAAAGATCCGATGGTTGGGGGTTCTTTGCTTTACGCTCATAATCTGCTGCGGATCGCTTGTCTGCAGCAAGAATTGGGCAATCGGCCCGGAGAAAAAGCAGCTTGGGAAGAGTTGGAAGCTTTTTTAAACCTTAAAGAGGACAGCCCTCTTTCTCAGTACGTCCTAAGTGGTTTTCACGAAAACGGGATCGATCTTTCCCACTATATCGCCGAACGGAAATCTGCCTTAGATTAGTCGTGCTCGTCGCTTGAACTGCTTCTGCGAGATTCGCGCGGGCGATTTTCCGTCATGATTTGCGCATGGCGGACATAGTAGTGATACGAGGATCCGGCCAGCAAGCCGAGAAACCCGAAATAGAGGAATGGGATGAAGATCGCTACGATGATTTTAACAGCCCCGAAAATGATTTCGGTCGTCTTCTCCTGCTTGAAGGTGAAACCATAAAACTGCTTCAACCCTTTTTCGATGGGAACCGGGAAAATGATTGCGATCAGGGTGCCGATTGCGAAAAAGAAAATCGTGAGCTTCGGACCCGTAAAAAAGTCAAAGGCACTGGAAACAGCGCCAATGATCAATGCTAAGATCATAAAGGCCTCAGTGGTATGCCTGCTGGCAAACCCTTCAAGCTCGTGAACGGAGACTCCCTCTTTAATTTTGTCTACGAGTTTATTCTTGCCCATGCGACCCCTCATCAAATGACGAACTGCCTATAATTCTTATTTAAAACCATATTTTATTTATTTGCAACCCATGTATTCGGATTTCTCGGGTCATTTTTTTTTCATAAAATTGAAGTTCAACGAGTTCAGATTCGTGCTTATCTTTTTTTGTCCGATCTTTTAAACTCGTGGTATTCCTAGGTTTAAGCAATAAAATGCCGTTTTGCAGATTTCTCCCATTTCATCCTGAGAGCATCCTTTGGAAGGGCCTTGCTGTGCTGGGCGGAAGTTTGGCTGTCATAGCGCCGCTGGTGTGGTTTTCCCCGCAGCAATCGCCAGTTATTCAAGACGTTGCAGCAAAAAAAGGGCTGTTGCCTCTGAACAGGGAAGTTCTTTCTTTTTCCTTTGGCGTCGAGGAACCGGCCATCGCTTTGTCTTGGCCGCATATTGAAGCGGAGCTCGCCTTTTCACTCGACCCGCCCCGTCCCGGAAGAGAGGCTGGGCCATCGGAGATCGACAATTCGGCAGACGGAGTCCGCCGCCGACGGTCGCAAAGCGGCCGAACTTATGAGCAAGGCATCAACATCTGGTGCAAGCAATCGGCCCAATCGAAACGGATCTCCTTGCCTTGCAGCATCGGCCTCCGCTACCTCGAAGAAGGAAGGCTTGGTTTTTCCGATGGAGAGTCCTCTTTTTGGGTCGATCTAATCCCTGCGGCTGGAGGGCAAATACAAGCGATCGTATGGATCGAAACCCCTTTCAAAGAGAAGCTTGAAACGGAGCGCTTTATAACGAATCTGCAGGAAAGTCCTATTCTGGAACCTAAAGAATTCGCCGAGGGATCTCCCTTTCGCGTGCTTGCGGAAGGGCGCTGGCTGGGACCAGATGTTTTCTTCGAAAAATATGGCGGAGGGCGTTTGACTCAAAGGATTGGAATAGAAGCGCCCCAAAAGGGAGAAATCGTGGAAATCCAGGAAGAAGATTGGCTGGTTTGGAGTGAAGGCCGGTGGATTCGGGGTGTGCCGCTGGAGGGACAAAAATCTCCGATAGCGCGCCTCGCGTCTGCCGATTCGAGAGTTTTGATCCTTGAGGGATGGGGTCTAGACAACTATGTTCGATTGTCGTTACCCTTAACTCCAGCCCCTCTTTCCAAAATTCGAGCCGAGGAAATTTTTACCTCAATCCGAATACGCTCTGAGCGGCAGATTAGTTGTATGATGGACAAGCAGTGTTTGATTTTGCGATGCGGCGATTGGATTTTGAAAACTGACGGAAAATGGAAAATTCTCAGAAAAATTGAGGAAAAGGAAGCGTATAAATCTGGAAAAATTTTGGGAGAACTCTTTGTATTTGAAAAAATCGACTCAAAACAGGGGCAAAAATTTATCCAGGGCTTTCTTTTTAATCCTGAAAAAACCCAAGCGATTCCCGTCGAGATGGCTGCAAATAAACATCCGGTCCGAAAAAGCAAAGAGCGCATAAAATGAAGAAGGTTTTTGCAACGGGCTCGCTCTTCCTGTTCGCTGCGCTTACGCTCTTTGCACAAGAAGCTCCCTTGCCTTTGAAGGGGGTAGAAGGAGCACAAGCGTTTAATGCCTCTCTTTCCTCTCTTCGGACAAAATTGCGGGAAAAATTTGAACAAGCGACGGATATCTCGGAAAGAGGGGCGGATGATGCCGAATACCGCGATCTTCTCCAGGAAGTGAAAAGGCTGAAGGGCGAAATCTGCGCTTTGGAAGAACAGTGGCGCATCAGCTCTGTCAACGAATCTTCAGTTGAAGACGAAGCTTATGCGCTTTGGGATGTGGGAGAGGCGACCCTCAGCCAGCTGATCATGGAATACGGGGCGAGCGACCATCTGTACATCATCCCTCCAGAATTGAGCTCAATGAAGATCAGCCTCTTTTCCAGCATTCCCCTGCCTCGCGAATCGTGGAGCGAAATGATCGAAATGATCTTGGCCCAAAATGGGGTCGGAGTGAAAAAACTCAATCCATTCGCCAAGCAGCTTTATATTCTTAAGCTTGATCCTTCGGCCATTCAGGGAATCGTCGACCGGGAACAGGATCTCCAGATTTTCCCCAGCCACGCCCGCCTTTTTTTCGTCTTTTCTCCTCCCCCGGAACAGCTCAAGTCGGTCCAAACCTTTTTCGAGCGCTTTTCCGATCCCAAACAAACGATCGTACAGTCCATCGGCTGCAAAGTGGCCCTTGTTTCCACGCGGGATACGATCGAAAAACTGATCGGCCTCTATTACGCCGTATGGGAAAAGGGGAAGGGAAAGGTGACCCGCATTTTCAATCCGACGAAAGTGAGTACGGCTGAAGCGGAAAAAATATTGAAAACGCTCTTTCCCGATCCAAACGCTAAAGGGCGTCCCTCTTATCCTCCGATGGCGGCGGATGAACTGGTGATTCTTCCGCTGCCGCAAGGGCTGGTTTTGATCGGAGAAACCGAAACCGTCGAACGGGGCCACAGGATTCTCACTGAATTGGAAAGCCAGCTCGAAGATCCGGGAGAGAAGGTGATCTATTGGTACTCTTGTAAGCATTCCAATCCGGAGGATATCGCCGCAATCCTCGAAAAGGTATACGATTCGCTGACAGGATCGAATTTTGAAAGAAAAGCCGAGGCAGTATGCTGCCCTTCACCGGCGCCGTGTCCTCCCGTCGCTGAGCCGGGACAACTGCCAGGCCCCATCTATCCTCCAGCAAACCAACCGTTCAATCCGGTTCTGCCGGCAACAGCTCCTTTCGTACAACCTGGGCTGATCGACAAGAGCCAGAAGGCCGATTTTGGCAATTTCATCGTGGATACGAAGACAACCGCAATCTTGATGGTGGTCCGCAGGGAAGAATTGCCGAAGATCAAGTCTTTATTGAAAAAACTGGACGTTCCCAAGCGGATGGTGCAGCTCGATGTCCTCCTGGTCGAAAAGAAACTCACCGATCGAAAACAAATCGGGATCAATTTGCTCCAGCTCGGCACAAGCGCCACCAATACGACAAAAAATTCGCTGACTTTCGAGAACGAAGAAAAAGTCGTTCACAAAGGGATTTTGAGCTTCATGTTCAGCCGTACGGGAGGCGATCATGGACCCGCCTTCGACTTGACCTACAATTTTTTGATGGCTCAGGACGATATCCGGATCAATGCGAATCCTTCGGTTTTGGCCATCAACCAAACGCCGGCTACGGTATCGATCGTGGAAGAGATTTCGATCGATAATGGCGCGATCCCCGTGCAGCTGGCCGCGGGAGGCGTTACATTCGAGCGCTCCTTCACTCGAGCGCAATATGGGATTACGATCAGTTTGACGCCGACGATCCATCTCTGCGAAGATGACGATGAGATGACTGGCTCCGTTTCGTTGGAGACGAACCTCGAATTCGATACGACCCATCTTACAGTGAATGACAGGCCGCCCGTCAACAGGCGCCATATCGAAAACCAGG
>CAZVXG010000072.1:0-5658 GCA_964631635.1 uncultured bacterium
TACGGTCGCCGTGACCGTATTGCTGCTCGTTTGGATCACCGAGACGTTGTTGCTGCTAAAATTTGCCACATAGGCGTAGTTCGCAAGAACTTGTTCGGGAGATAGGATGAGAATAGCGAAAAGGCAGGCAACAGCATGACGCAGCAGCCTGCCAGCAATGGTGCCATAGATTTTACGAAAGTCAAGCTGGTTTTCATGAGATCCTCTCTGGGACTGGATAAAACATGGCATGTTCATGTGCCGAAGTTACTACTTTGCAGTCAAAGATGAAAATAGTTTTTTTACTGAATTCCCGGATACACTCTGAGTTCCCTGCACGTCTAAAGTAACCGCCTATTCCTATTCTTCATTCATTATCGACCTTTATCAAATTTTCTGATAAGCAATGACTAGCCGATGCAATAGGTTGAATAGAATGATACCGCACGCTTCGTTTCCTGGTCCAAAGGTGGTTTCCGCAGCGGAAATGTCGCGGATCGATCGGCTCGCGGTTCAAAGCGGCTGCAGCGAGGAGCGATTCATAGAAGAGGCTGGAAGGAAAGTCGCTAACGCGGCGATGGAATTTCCGAAAAGCCAGGTGACGCTCCTGGTCGGCAAGGGAAATAAGGGCGCCGATGCCTATGCGGCTGGCATTCTGCTTGCCGAAGAGGGATACAAGGTGTACGCTCTTTCGTTGTTTCCTCCCGATGCATGCAGCAAATGGAACCGGAAATTCGGAGAGCGGTTTTCTAAAAAAGGGAACATCAGGCGGGTCTGGAATGGAGAGGAGATTGCGTTCGGAGAGGGATGGATCATCGATGGGATGCTCGGAACTGGTTTCAAGGGCAAGGCAGAGGGGATCATCGAAACGGCGATCCGGATGGCAAACGATTCGAAAAAGAGGATTCTGGCGATCGATATTCCAACGGGCCTGGATGGAACGACAGGCGAAGTGCAGGGAGTGGCGATTACGGCTGATCTGACGGTATCGTTGGGGTTGGCGAAGATCGGATGTTTTTTAAGGGAAGGATGGAATCATACGGGACGCCTTAGAGTGGAGGATTTCGGATTGCCGCAAAAGGTGATTTTACAAGTTCGCGAGATCGCTTATCTGCCCTGCGCGGCAAAACTGCCTCTTCCGAAGCTCGTGCGCAACCGGCATAAATACCAGGCCGGTTATGTGGTTGGGTTCTCGGGATCGAATGGGATGCGGGGTGCGCCGAAGATGGCGGGACTAGCCGCGCTTCGAGCGGGCGCCGGCATTGTGCGCATATTCCATAAAGAGGAGATCGGAGAGGCTCCGATGGAGCTGATCTGTCAGAAGTGGAACGAAAAAAGCTGGCGCCGGGAATTGGCGCGCGCCTCCGCGGTTTTCGCAGGGCCGGGATTGGGAAGCACCCATTTCGGTTGGATGAAGAAGATCGATCGGCCGATCGTTTTAGACGCAGACGCGCTGCAGGAAGGAGTGAAATTCCCATCCCAGGCGGTACTGACCCCGCATCGGGGAGAGATGCTGCGGCTTTTAGGTTTGAGAAGCGCTCCGCAAGAAGAAGAATTTCTGGCCCGCTGTCAAAAATTTTCCGAAAGGAATAGAGTTGTTCTGGTGCTGAAAGGGGGGCCGACTTTTCTGTTTGCGCAGGGCTTCTCGCCGCTCATCGTGCCTCGCGGCGATCCGGGGATGGCGACGGCGGGCGCGGGAGATGTCTTGACGGGGATCATCGCGGGACTTTTGGCTCAAGGCTTAAGCTGTTATGAGGCTGCTGCGACAGGGGTCTATCTCCATGCGGTGGCTGGAGAAAAAGCGGCTCGGGAAAAGAGCTCTTATGGGCTGATCGCGCGAGATTTGATCGAGTTTTTGCCAAACGCTTTTCAAGAGTTGCTTCTTTGCAATGAACCCATTGATCAAAATTAAACTTCAGATTTTTGTTCTGGCTCTCTCATTTGCCCTGCAGGCGGCTGAACAAAAAATTGTCTTTCTCATTTCTCCTCCGCGATCACTTTCAGTAACATTTTTAAGAATGATGGGCCAGCGAGGCGATTTTGCGATCTTTCACGAACCTGGAATTGCTGCTTTCAATTTTATTTACGACCCTATTTTCGCAAATACTACTTTTAGATCGGAGGCACTCCATACGTTTCAAGAGGTGCATGATCTGATTTTACAAACCGCAGAAAATAGGCAGGTTTTTGTTAAAGAAATGGGATTTGCGGCACACGAATATCTTCCGCAGATGTCAGATGTGCTCAGTAAGCCTGAAGCCTATTTTGTATTTTTAATCCGAAATCCCCACCACTCTCTCATTTCGCACTATAAAAAACATCCAGAAGTGTATGATGCATTGCACAAAGTACTTAGCTACAAAGAACTATATTCTATATACCGGGAGATTCAGAGTAAATCCACCAATCCGCCGCTTATTCTCTTGACGGTTGAGCTTTATGCGCGCCCTAGAGAAACTGTTCAGTATTTTTGCGATGCAGTTAAAATCCCCTTTAAGGAAGAAAGCTTGCACTGGGAAGATTTAGGAGATCAATTTTCTGGCCTGGACGAGTGGAAAGAAACGAAATATCAAGCAATGACACAGCATTGGCATAAAGATGCCATTCGAAGCACTGGATTTGGCATGCCAATGACAGCTTATGCTGTCGATGAAGAGAAGCGACCTACTTTTGAAGAGATCAAAAATCTAGAACATCGAGAAGTTTATCAAAGAATTTACGACGAGAACATGCCTTATTATAGACTGCTAGTCGAAGCTTCTCTTCACGACACATCCAGGTAAGAGACTGACCACAAACCGAGGCTTCGTCGAGTTTTTGGATTATTTTGGCCGCTTTTCGACTTCAAAGCTTGGAGGGCCATATACTATTGTCGATATTGCCCTCCAAGTCTTGAATCGAAAATCGGCTCAAAAGAACCTAAAAATCGACAGAAGTTCGGTTTGTGGTCAGTCTCTAAGAACCTATCATTTTAATTTAGCTAAAATAAGATCCATTGCTACTTGATTATACCCCCCTTCAGGAAAAATCACATCAGCATATTTTTTGCTCGGCGCCACAAAAGCATCATGCATGGGTTTCACAGTTGTTAAGTACTGCTCTTTGATGCTATCAAAATCACGCGAACGCTCTTTCATATCCCGTTCAATGCGGCGCAGTACTCGAACATCGTCATCTGCATCGACAAATATCTTGATGTCAAAAAGATCTCTCACTTCAGGATCTGCCAAGAGGAGAATCCCTTCTACAAGAACAATTTGCGCAGGCTCAATTCGTTCTGTTTTTCTTTCACGGGTATGGACATGGAAATTATAGATTGGTTGTTCAATGGCTTGACCATTTTTTAAATCGATTAAATGTTTTTTAAGAAGAGAAAATTCCAAAGAGTTTGGATGATCGAAATTTACTTTCACTCGTTCTTCAAATGACAGATGAGAAAAATCTTTGTAATACGAATCCTGGCTAATTAATATGGATCCAGGGAGCTCTTGATGGAGGTTCTCAGCAAGGGTTGTTTTCCCAGACCCTGTGCCGCCTGCAATTCCAATGACAATCGGCGATGCTGCAAAAACAGAGATCGACAAACAGCAAACGATCAAGAGCAACCTAACCATCTCATCCTTCGCAATAAAAAATGCAACCCGATCCGTTGTCAAAAAAGTTCAGCTGTTGACGCAAGCCAAGTGATACGACTTGTACCACTCGATGAAGCGGGAAATTCCTTCTTCAAAGGAAACGGCGGGTGAGAAATTGAGGAGCCGCTGGCTCTTTTCGATATCAGCGCAGGTTTCGGCCACTTCGCCGGGCTGCATCGGCAACATCTCTTTGATCGCCTGCTGTCCCAAATGCTTCTCGATCAGCTCGATGAAATACAAAAGATCGATGGGGCGATGATTCCCGAGATTGAAGATCTCGCACTTCGCGCCGAGATCGACTGCAGCGGCTGTCCCTTTCACGATGTCGTCGATGTAGGTGAAATCGCGCCGCATCCGCCCGGAGTTGAAAACCTGGATCGGCTGGCCGGTGGAAATCAGGTGGGTGAAACGATAGTAGGCCATATCAGGTCGACCCCAGGGTCCGTAGACGGTGAAGTAGCGAAGGGCAGTGACGGAAAGGCCATAAAGATGATGGTAGGCATGAGCCATCGCTTCATTGGCTTTTTTGGTAGCTCCATAGAGGTTCGCAGGATGGTCGGTTTTGTCATCGACGCTAAAGGGCGTTTTTTTATTGAGGCCGTAGACCGAGGAAGAGGAGGCATAGATGAGCTTGAGACTGGGAAATCGGCGGCAAGCTTCGAGGACCGAGACGAATCCATGCAAGTTCGAAGCTACGTAATCGTCCGGTTCCGTAAGGGAATGGCGGACCCCCGCTTGCGCAGCCAGATGGACTACATGGGTGATGCCGTGCCGTAAAAGGGCCAATTGGAAAAGATCGCGGTCGCGAATATCGGCGGCGAGGATCTCGATTTCCTGTTTTTGCAAGATAACGGCGCGATCTCGCTTGAGCTGCAAATCATAGTAGGAATTGAAGTTGTCCAATCCGATGACAAAGTCGCCTCGCCGCTTGAGATATTGGGCGAGGTGGAAGCCGATAAATCCCGCTGCGCCGGTGATGAGAATTCGTTTTCCCATAAAAAAACTTATGCTATATAGGACACTCGCTTTCTATCATAAAGGCTACGTCGGATGATTTCAAGACTCGCTCTATGCTCATGCCTTCTCCTGCTTGCTGGATGCAACGGCCCTTACATGGGAAAAGATCTCTTCGGAGCCGATGAATTCGTCATGGATTCCTACAAGATCCGAGAGGGGAAATGGTCGATCCTGGAGATGGAAGGGCAGATTTGCCAGGAACTCGACGAATCTTTTCTGGAGGAATATCAGGACAGGATCCATGAGGACGATGTTTTGCAGATCGCGCTTTATCTCCCAAAACGGAAGGATGTCGCCGAAGCGGTGGAATACATTGGGAACCGGGTGGGCTATCGGATCGTGAATGGAAGGATCGCACTGCCCGATCTTCCTCCCATCCAGGTGGTAGGGTTGACGCTCGAAGAAGCCCGCTTGAAAATCCAGGCTGAGTACCAGGACCGGATCCAGGACACAGAGGTATTTGTGGCCTACAAGGACCGGTTCGCGAAAAAAGTGGAGCTGGCGGGACTCGTCGGGCTGTCGAGCATTCCGGTAGATGGGAAGATCCGCTTGTTCGAGGCGCTCTCGAAGGCGCGCGTTCCGACCGAGGCGAATCTGTTCAGAAGCTACCTGATTCGAGACAACCAGATCGTCCCGGTCGATATGAACAAACTCATGAAACAGGGAGACATGGAGCAAAACATTGTCATGCGGGGGGGCGATAAGATTTATATAGCCGAACCTTCCTCCGCTACCTTGATGGTCATGGGAGAGGTGGGGCGGGAACGAGTGATCTCTCTTCCTTCCGGCTATATGCCGCTCAGGCAGGCGCTTGCAGAGGCCGGCGGCATCCCTTACACGGGAGATAAGTCCTATATCCAGGTGATCCGGGGCAGTATCGCAAAACCGAAAATCTATACTCTGAATTGGGAGCATGTGATCCATTTGCCAAACGACAGCCTTCTCCTCATGCCCGGCGACATCGTCTATGTAGCCGCCAAGCCGATCACCGAATGGAATCGCTTCATTTCGCAGCTGCTTCCCAGTT
>CAZVXG010000073.1:0-5646 GCA_964631635.1 uncultured bacterium
TGGAATTTCTCTATGCGGAAGGGAAAGAATTTCTCTTTCTCGACATCGGCAATTTGGAGCAGGTGCTTGTCCCGGCCAGCATCCTTGCCGAGAAGGTCCATTATCTCAAGGAAGGCATTCAGGTGAAGGCGATGTTCTATGGAGAGACCATTTTCGCCGTAGAGCTCCCTCAATTTCTCGAGATCATGGTGGTCAAGACGGAAGCGTCGCCCAGTGGAGCCGCAACGACCAAGAAGGCGGTCTTGGAGACGGGGGCGAAGGTCGAAGTTCCGTTGTTCATCGAAGGGGGCGATGTGATCAAAGTCGATACGCAAGTAGGCGAGTACATCCAAAGGGTATAGGCGCATGGAAATCGAGCAGATTAAGGAGCTGATGGGAATTCTAGAGGAAAGCAACCTCTCTAAGCTCGTTTTTAAAAAAGGAGATGTCGAACTCCATCTCGAAAAAGAGACCCAGCCTGTGAAACATCCCCCTCAGGCGTCTCGCGCTGAAAATGGATCGGACGCCGTTTTTCAATCTGAACTTCCCTTGCAAGGGGAGCGGGGGGGATTCCTTCGGCGTGAAGAGGCGCAAAAGGCGTCTGGCACTTTCGTCACCTCGCCAATGGTTGGAACATTCTACTCCTCCTCAGGCCCCGATCAATCTCCTTTTGTCAAGGTAGGCGATCAGGTCGATGGCAATACGGTTGTCTGCATTATAGAAGCCATGAAGGTCATGAACGAAGTCAAGGCCGGCGTCAGCGGCATCGTCGCCGAAGTGCTCGCCGACAATGCGCAGCCCGTCGAATTTGGAACACGCCTCCTCTGCATCAGATGAAGCCAATCCAAAAAGTACTGATTGCCAATCGAGGAGAGATCGCGGTTCGGATCATTCGCGCCTGCGCCGATCTCGGCCTTCAAACAGTCGCTGTTTATTCCGAAGCTGATGCAGAGGCCCTCCACGTCCATCACGCCGATGAAGCGATCTGCATTGGGGAAGCCCCATCGGCGAAATCCTACCTCAAAGTTTCCAATCTCATCGCCGCCTGCGAGATCACCGGCGCCGATGCCATCCACCCCGGCTATGGATTTTTAAGTGAAAATGCTAATTTTGCATCGATCTGCGAAAGCTGCGGACTTACCTTCATCGGGCCCCCTTCCCAAGCGATTGCCTTGCTCGGCGATAAAGCCGCTGCAAAAGCCACCGCGCGAACTGTAAAATGTCCTGTCATTCCCGGATCCGACGGCATCGTTTCCGATGTCAACACGGGTTTTAAGGAAGCTAGAAAATTCGGATTTCCTATCTTCATCAAGGCGGTTGCAGGCGGGGGAGGGAAGGGGATCCGCATCGCCTATAGCGAAGAAGATTTCATGAAACAGTTCATCGCTGCCCGCACCGAGGCCGGAGCGAGCTTTCACAACCCCGAAGTCTATCTCGAGAAAATGATTGTCAATCCTCGCCATGTGGAGGTACAGGTGCTGGGAGATAAACATGGCAATTATCTCTATCTCGGGGAAAGAGATTGCACCATTCAGCGTCGCCGCCAAAAGCTGATCGAAGAGACTCCCAGTCCCAAAGTCAATGAATCCGTCAGGAAAAAACTCGGAAACTGCGCCGTCGATATCGTCCGCGCGGCCGGATACCACTCGGCCGGGACGGTTGAATTTCTTCTCGATCAGAAAGGGAACTTCTATTTCATGGAAGTCAATACACGGATCCAGGTAGAGCACACGATCACGGAAGAATTGACTGGCATCGATCTCGTTGAGCAGCAGATTCGGATCGCCCGGGGAGAGAAACTTCCCTGTAAGCAGAAAGAAATCGAATTCAAAGGGCACGTCTTCGAATTCCGGATCAACGCCGAAGATCCAACCCGCAATTTCGCCCCCTCGCCGGGGCTATTGGAGCATTACATTCCTCCAGGCGGCCCCCATGTCCGCGTCGACAGCGCTTGTTACGCCGGCTATCGGATTCCCTCCAATTACGATTCGATGATCGCCAAACTCATTGTGAAGGGAAGTACCCGCGACGAGGCGGTCTTGCGCGCAAAGCGAGCCTTACGCGAATTCCATATTAACGGCGTCCATTCGACCATTCCCTTCCATCAGTACATGCTGGAAGACAAGCGATTCCTGACCCATGATTATACAATCCAGTACATCGACCAACTCATCTCTGAAGGATGTACGTTTACGAGGTAGACTTTGAAAGGGATCATTCTTGCCGGGGGCAGCGGTACCCGGCTCTTCCCGGCCACTCTTGTCATTTGCAAGCAACTCTTGCCCATCTACGACAAGCCGATGATCTATTATCCTCTCTCTATCCTCATGTTGGCGGGAATCCGCGACATCCTCATCATCTCGACCTCTGACGACACTCCCCGATTCGAAAGACTTTTCGGCGACGGCTCTCATCTCGGACTCCGGTTCTCCTATGCCGTACAGCCTCACCCAGGCGGACTCGCCCAAGCCTTTCTGATCGGAGAACGCTTCATCGGCTCAGATGCGTGTGCTCTCATACTCGGCGATAATATTTTTTACGGCCACGATTTCCCTGAATTTTTAAAAGAGGGAGTTTCTCTTGCATCGGGCGGACTGATCTTCGGGTACCGTGTCAAAGATCCGCAGCGCTATGGAGTCGTCGAATTCGACCGGGAGATGCGGGCGGTGGCGATCGAGGAAAAGCCCGCGGTCCCCAGATCCCCCTATGCCGTTCCTGGACTCTACTTTTACGGTCCCGATGTGGTCGAAATCGCCCGTTCCCTCAAGCCTTCAGTTCGCGGCGAAGTAGAGATCACTGACATCAATCGGATCTATCTCGAGCAAAAACGGCTTACCGTCCGTCTGCTCGGCAGGGGCCACGCCTGGCTCGATACCGGCACCTTCGACGCCTTCCAGAAAGCCTCTCTCTTCGTCCAGGCCATCCAGGAGCGGCAGGGGATCAGGATTTCTTGTATCGAGGAAATCGCCTATCGCAAAGGCTATATCGATAAACAGCAGCTTCTCCAGCTCGCGGAGAAGTTCTCCAAAAATGAATATGGCGACTACCTTCGCTCCGTTTCCGAATATTCGCTGGAATAAATTCCAGCAGTTTCCGTAGCATGATTTGCTGTTGTTCAAAAGAGGTATAAAAATGTTGACTGCAACCGATACACTGCTTCAAATCGATTCTCTTCACTACGCTGCCGATTACATCCCAAAACGAGCTTTGCGTTATTTTACCGCTCCAGAAAATCAGCTTGAGGCGACCGATCTTTTTTTAGAGGAAGCGGAGGATGTGATTGCACATCCCGGCGAATATCTCGAAGAGGAGACCGGAAACCGCTTTCTCTTCCACGCCCTCATGATTTTTGGCGCTTTGCAAGAAGAGAAGGCGATCCCTCTCATTCGAAAAATTGGTCTGATGGATCATAAATCGATCGATGAAATGTTAGGGGATCGCCTCTTTGACAGCGTCTCCTTGGCGATCGCCGAAATCTTTTCGCAAAATAGGGATGGATTGAAGAGTTTGTTGGAAGATCCCGACATCGATCCTTGCGTCAGGGCAACGTGTCTTCAATCGATGGTCTTTCTCTATGGCAGAGGCATTTTTTCCCGAGAAGAAATCGTCGCCTATTTCCTGGATCTTCTGAAGCATCCTGAAGAGGATCTCCCTTTTTTTTATGAAGTGATTGCCGCTTCGTCGATCGCTTTGTATCCCGAAGAATTGATCGGACTTTTGCGCAAATTCTATCGCGAAGGGAGGATCGATGCTTCCCATATCAAACTCGAGGAGATCGAAGATAGCCTTTCCCTCCCCAAAGAACAGGTGATACAAAAATTCCGCGCAACTCTCGACGTTCGCCTTGAGGACCCGGTTGCCCATTTAGAAATGCTCGAGGATTTCCAGCGAGGAACTGTCTATGAGCGGAACGAACTTTGTCCTTGCGGCAGCGGCCTCAAATTCAAAAAATGCTGCAGTTAGAAATTCTCGAGAGATTGCGTTTTACGGTCATGGGCTTCGATCCCATTCGCTATCTCCTCGGGATCATCGGAGAGTTGGATCAGATCGAAGTCTTCTGATTTGATGTTCCCATGGGTGAGGACGGTGTGCCGGAGCCAATCGAGCAATCCTTTCCAATAGTCCCGTCCAACCAGATAGATGGGAAAATGACGGCTTCTTCCGGTTTGAATCAGAGTCAGGGCCTCGAACAGCTCATCTACGGTGCCGAAGCCGCCGGGGAATACGACGAAGGCGCGCGCATAGCGGACGAACATGACTTTTCTCACGAAAAAATAGCGGAATGTGAGTTCATAGCGGGCGTCGATATGTGGATTTGGTTTCGATTCTAAAGGAAGGTTGATGCAGAGGCCGCACGACTTGCCTCCTTCTTGCAGAGCCCCTTTATTAGCGCGTTCCATGATTCCTGGTCCGCCTCCAGTCATGATGCCGAATCCTTTTGCGGCGATCCTAGCTGCGACGGTTTCATCAAGGTCGTAATATTTCCTGTCTTTGGGAGAGGGGTTTGTCGAGCCGAAAATGGCGACCGCAGGTCCAAGCGAGGTCATGGTTTCAAACCCATCGACGAACTCAGCCATGATCCGGAAAATGCGCCACGAATCGGGAACCGGCAGAGGATTGAGGGGCTTCAATACCGATTCTGGCGTTTTTTTTTTCGTCATCAGATGAGGCCTTTTGCAAAGGAGCGCCTCGCTTTGCGCCGCATGGCGATCTTGGCCGTGCGTCCATAGGCTACTTCATGGAGGTTTTCGATCGCGATGAACGCGCCTGGATCTTCTCGAAGGACGATCTCTTTCAGTTCTGCCAGATCCAGCCTTTCGACGATGATGAACAGGATATCGCGATCCTCGCCGGAATACCCTCCTTTTCCTTTGATGAAGGTGAGCCCTAATCCGAGTTCATGTGTGATGATCTTGCTCAATTTGTCGGGCTTGGAGCACATGATGAGGACCGATTTCAATTCTTCCAGACCTGCGATCACGATATCCATCATCTTGAATGCAACGATGTAAGTCATCAGCGAACGGAGGGCGATATGCCAGTCGTCGAAGATCCATCCATAAGCGGCGAAGATGAAAATATTGATCACAAAGATCACTTGTCCGACGGTAAAGCCTTTCCTTCGATTGATGATGATCGCCAGGATTTCTGTGCCATCGGTACAGCCGCCATGGCGGATGATCATTCCGGCTCCTGCGCCGAGCATGGCGCCGCCGATGACGATTGCTTCGAGATAGTCGGCCGAAAAGGAGGGGAGTTTTTCCAAAAGCCAAAGGAAGAAGGCAAAACAGATTAGCGCTGCGAGCATATGCAAGACAAAGGAGCGCCGTATATACCGCCAGGCGAGGTATACGAAGGGAATATTGAGCAGGAGGATAAAGGTGGAAAGATAGGAGTCGCCATAGATGCGAGCGAAGATTAGAGAAATACCGATGACCCCGCCATCGATCAGTTCATTTGGAATAAGGAAGATGCGGATTGCGATGGCGGCGAAGAAGGCTCCGATCGCCATGCCGAACAAACTGACGCCGTAGTGAGTCAGCTTCTTCTTTGTGGTAAGAGGGGTTACCATATACTGCGCACCATCATCTTTTGTGAATTTTGTTGAGCAGCTTTTGCGTCCCAGCGCATTGCTCGCTCTTGTAAACTTTCCAAGTTGGCTGCGAG
>CAZVXG010000074.1:0-5643 GCA_964631635.1 uncultured bacterium
TGGGCGATTTTTTCTATAACTGGCTGGCTGCTCACCGCCATCAGTTCACCCTGGAGATGCCCGAGGCACCCGGCCCAAGCGACCGGTTTCTGCCTTAGGGAGTCACTGGAACCGGCGCTTGGGGCCAGCCTCTTAGTTCCCGCCCTCTCGGCTCTCGTTCTTAAGACGATCGACAATTGCCATAGCATTCGGTTTTCCTGTAATCCTAGCTAAAGTATCTGGATTCAAGAGACCGTTTTCTTTTAAGGAGACAATTCCATCAGCAACTGCCGTGGCATGCGGTCCGCTTGCAATAAGCGCAGCGAATGTACGTGGATCTAATGAATCGTTATCACCTAAGTGGAGACATCCAAAGACAAGCGACACGGTAGTCTTTGGGTTTGCAAGAATCTTAGCAAGATTCTCCTCTAGTTGCAAGCGACTGAATGGGGCCTTTGTCAAGTAGCCACATAGTTGATTAACTCGTAGCTCAGCGCGAGGTTTCAATGTAGCGGTGAGTCCATATGCATCATTACGTAATATCCGATATAAGCGCGTTTTTTGCTGCGTCAGGTGGGCTGAAATTGGACTGGGAACTACTGCTTCTAACTGCCGCTCCGATTTTTTTTCCTCCGCCTGCTCCACTCGAAGGTACACCTCTGCCACCGGGCGGCGCACCTCTGCCACCGGGCTACGAACAAGGCACCTATCAACCATCGCAACTCCTACTCCCCCCACAACTGGGCACGCAAGGACGATCACTTTAGTTGACAGGGCCCAACCAGCCAGGAGACCATGCGCAGCAACCCAAGTAGCACTGACTCCGAAAGTAACCGGCCACATAAGAATTGCCAGGGCCACAACGCCAATCACGCCAACGACGGCTAAGCCAGTCAATATTTTCACTCTATGCTTACCCCAAAAGCTCTGGGTGTCTAGCTGAGGATGATGAACTCCTTCCTCTCTTGCTATTGCTAGTAATGATGCTGCCATTTCAGCCTCAATTATTGGTTTTTATGTATTAATTATACAACAAATTATCATTATTTGCAATAATTATTTGCATAATGTTTATTCAAAGTTAACCAAAGAAGTGTATTTTAAAACTATTATTGTGTTAAGTATTAATTGGTTATGAATAATTGGACGAGATTGTGTTTGTAGATCAACAATTTACGGCTAATACCATCAATCAAAAGTAAGGTTTACAAATGCGCATCTGAAGTTTAATTTTGATATACCGCGCATGGTATAAATTGCGACCGATTCAAACGAGCTTTTCCGAGAGGATCGGAATGAGTTTGTCCACGGCAACGCGATCCTGCTTCATCGAATCCCTGTCGCGGAGCGTGACCGTATCGTTTTCAAGCGTATCGAAATCGATGGTGATGCAATAGGGCGTGCCGAGTTCGTCGTGGCGGCGGTAGCGCTTGCCGATTGCCCCCGATTCATCGTATTCGCAGAGCCAATGTCTTTGTAATTGAGCAAATACCTTTTGCGCTTTTTCCGAGAGAGGTTCCTTTTTCATGAGAGGAAATACGGCGGCTTTCACCGGGGCGATCCGGGGCGCAAAATGGAGGACGGTGCGCATTTCCCCATTTTCGAGCTGCTCTTCGTCATAGGCATCGCAGAGCAGGGCGAGGAGAGTCCGTTCTACGCCGAACGTCGGCTCCACGACATGGGGGATGAATTTTTCCCGGGTATCAGGGTCGGTGTAATCGAGGATGTGCCCAGAAAACTCTCCATGCTGTTTCAGGTCGAAATCAGTCCGATAGGCGAGTCCATAAAGCTCCGAAGCGCCGAAGGGAAAGTCGTAGACGAGATCGACCGTTCGCTTCGAATAGTGGGAAAGCTGTTCTTTGGGGTGCTCTTTTTCATGGATGCGAGCGGAATTGAGCCCGATCAGGCGGCACCAATCGTGCATGGAGGCGAGCCAATCCTCAAAGGTTTTTTGCCAATCGCGTTCGCGGAGAAAATACTCGATTTCCATCTGCTCGAATTCGATGACGCGGAAGACGAAGTTGCCCGGAGTGATCTCGTTGCGGAACGCCTTTCCGATCTGCGCGATGCCGAAGGGAACGCGCACCCGCATCGTATCGACGACGTTCTTGAAATCGAGAAAAATCGCTTGCGCAGTCTCTGGACGCAGATAGGCGGCGTCGCCATCGGAACCCGTTTTGCTCATGTGGGTGGAGAACATCAAATTGAAAAAGCGGGCCTCGGTGAAATCCTGCGCGCCGCACTTTGGGCACTTGATCCTGTTTTTCTGAACCATCTCGGTCATCTGCTGGACGGCGAGCCCATCGGCGCTTTGATGGAGGGCTTCTTCGATCAAATGATCGCATCGAAAGCGCCCCTTACAGGCTTTGCAGTCGATCAGCGCGTCATTGAATCCGTCCAAATGTCCCGATGCCTTCCAAACTTTTGGATGGAGCAGGATCGGCCCGTCGAGACCCACTACATCGCGCCGCTCCTGGACGAAAGTCTTCCACCACAAGTCCTTCACGTTCTTCTTTAATTCAACGCCATAGGGGCCGAATGAATAGGTATTGGCGAACCCCCCATAGATTTCGGAACCGGGATAGATGAACCCCCTTCTTTTGCATAGGGCGACAATCGGTTTGAGCGAATCCTGAATTTTGCTTTTCATACCTTGGGAGGATACCCGTTCCTCTCTTTGATTTCTACCTTGCAATCAGCTACGATGGAAATATGGGAGACCCACTCTTCTCCATCGTCATTTTGGCGCTGTCGCGCCGGCATCTGCTTCCTCTGACTCTGGATACGATCAAGTCCCAAAGCGAGAAGCAGTTCGAAGTGCTTTTGATCGGCAGCGAATCTTTATATTTACGGGAAATGGCCAGCTCTTACCCGGGGATGTCCATCCGCATCTGCCATTCAGAGGGGACCGAATCTTCCGAGATGATGAACGCGGCAATTCGCGAATCGCTTGGAAAATACCTGCAGTTCCTCTATCCGGGCGACCGGTTCATTTCGCAGTACGGGCTCTCCTATCTCCGCGAGTTGATTTGCGATAGCGCCGAACCGCACCTGGTCTATTCAGGATTTTTGATGCGCGGCCCCGTTCAGCCTCCCCAGGCAGTCGCTTTCCCTTTGAATCGGGAAACCCTGCAGAAGGGGATGTTCTCCACGCTCTCCCGCTCTGCCTGGTTTTTAAAAGATTCTCTGACCGAGCTGGGAGGATTCGACAGGTATTTGCAACATCGCTTCGCATTCGATTTCATTTGCCGCTTATTTCAGAAACAGGGACTCAGGGTTGTGTACAGCAGGCGCGTCCTGACCGATTGCGAGCCGCATCGGACGAGCCCAAGGGAAATGGCGGAATATGCATCGGAGACTTGTCGAATTTTATATCGGCATTTCGGATTATGGCATGCTTTGAGATGGATGTTCGTCCAAGATCATCTCAAGATTCTGAGCTGGGTGGCGCGGCTCGTCAAGCAGGCCTTCTGGAAGAGCGATCTCTAATACCCTAGTATTCTTTGCTTTTCGCCCAATGTTTCAGCCAGGCGTCGATCGAAATGCGCCCTGGCCCGAAGCAGAAGACCAGGATACAGGTGATCAAAAAGGGGTAAGGCGTTTGCTTGACCAAAGAAAGTGGCTGGAAAAGGAACCGGAAATTGGAGATATCGGGCGCATGGGCTGTACTTAGTGCCGTAAGCATCGCGATGATTAGCGGGATAGAGATGATTCGCGACGCAAATCCGACGAGCAGGAAAAATCCGCAGAGGGTTTCGATCCAACCCACAAAATAGGCGTGAAATAGAGGGTGCGAAATGTGGAGAGAGGCGAAAAATTCAGCGGTCTGTTCGATCGCATGCAATTTGCCCCAGCCAGTCAGCACGAATTGATGGCCCCAGGTAATGCGCATGTAGAGGAGAAACAGACTTTGGAGGTTATTGCCGATCTTAATAAAATAATTATAGATCGACTCGGTCCGATTGAGAAAAGGGCTGACGAACATAAAAAAATTTTTCTTTTCTATGTGTTGCCGGAAAAGAACTTAAAAAACAAGGCCTTCTTATGATATCCTTTTTCCCATGATTGAAATCTGCGGCTTGACGCTCGAAGAACTGAAGGGTTGGATGGAGGAAAACGGGGAGAAGCCGTTTCGGGCCATCCAACTGTTCGATTGGATCTATGGCAAACAGGCGCTCTCTTTCGAAGCGATGACGAATCTGGCCAAAGCCTCTCGCGCGAAATTCGCCGCTTGCTTCCGGTTCCCATCGCTCAAATGCCTCCGGGTCCTGAAGTCCGAAGACGGCCAAACGGATAAATTTCTATGGGAACTGCCCGACGGGAAACGGGTGGAATCGGTCCTGATCCTCTCCGGAGAGAGGCGCACTGTCTGCGTCTCCTCTCAAGTCGGGTGTCCGGCCCGCTGTGCATTCTGCGCATCGGGAAGGGAGGGTTTGCTGCGGAACTTAAGCGCGGCTGAGATTGTCGAACAGGTCCTCCATATCGACCGGATCCTGAAAGAGAAGGGAGAGCGGGTGTCCCACATCGTGTTCATGGGAATGGGGGAACCGATGGAAAATTACAGTGCCGTGACGCGGGCGATCCAGATTTTCTGCGCCCCCGAAGCGTTCCACATTTCGCAGCGCCGGATCACAGTTTCGACGGTGGGAGTCGCCGAGGGGATTCTCCGTTTGGCAAAAGAGGAATTGAAAGTGAACCTGGTCCTTTCGCTGCATGCCCCCAACCAGCATCTGCGGAAGAAAATCGTCCCCTATGCGCGCCGTTATCTCCTGGAAGAGATCCTCACGGCAATGGATCATTATGCAGAGGCGACGAAGCGGGACATCACCTACGAATATACCCTGCTCGCGGGGATCAACGACGGCCTGGAACAGGCCGAAGAATTAGCTCAGCTCGTGGCGGGCAAGCAATGTACCGTGAATCTTATCCCCTACAACCCAGTCGACGGATTGAGGCTGGCGCGGCCTGAAAAAGAGCAGATCGAGGCGTTTCGGGCAATCCTCGATGAAAGAGGGATCAACACGACCTGGCGGTATACCAAAGGCAAGGATATCGCGGCGGCCTGCGGCCAATTGGCCTTGCAGCCACCTGGAGACTCCGTATAAAAAGATTCATAATTTGAAAAAACGGTTGGCGGGTAATTCCTGGACGTCTGTATATTTTTTTTTACTACTATTATATACTTTCCAAAGCTATATATTCCTCTTCAGGTACGATGAACATCGCACATTTTTTTACCCTTTCCCGTATCTTTATCAGTCCATTTTTCCCCATCCTTTATTTAGGGTATGACTGGTTCGGCATTCCTCTCATTTGGCTTCCCTTCCTGCTTCTGGGACTCTTGATCGTCTGCGAATGTTCTGATCTGTTCGACGGCTTTCTCGCAAGGAGGACAAACCAGGTGACGGAATTGGGGAAAGTCCTCGATCCAATGGCCGATAGCATCACCCATATTTCCCTCTTTCTCACATTCACCAAGGGAATGGTAGAGTTGCCGCTCCTGCTGGTCTTCGTCTTCCTTTATCGGGATCTATTCATCAGCACGCTGAGGACGCTCTGCGCGCTTAGAGGAGTGGCTTTAGCTGCGCGGTTTAGCGGCAAGGTGAAGGCGGTGATCCAGGCGTGCGTGGCCTTTCTGATCCTCCTCCTCATGATCCCCTATAC
>CAZVXG010000075.1:0-5620 GCA_964631635.1 uncultured bacterium
AGAAGCGCTTCGATCCCGCCCGTTAAGGAATGGGATTTTTTCAGCTCCCCTTTCTCCATCCAAATGCAGGTCCATTCGCTCGATCCGAGATCGATTAAAAAGGCGTTGCTGATAGACGGCGCCTTCCAGCGAATATATTGAATCAGCGCCAGACAATTGGAGGATACACAATCGGGATCGACCTGAAGAGCTTTGAGTTCTTGAAGATGGAGCTGTAGAGCTGCTCGCGATGCGGTACACAACTGCGCTTCGATTCTCCCTTTCTTCTTTTTGATCGCATGAGGGACGGCCAGGATGTCAGCGGGATTCAAATGGGTCATGCTTTCTGATTGAAAAGCCAGCGCCTCATCGATATAGCGGCTGCTGGCCATCTTCAATTCCATAGGACGGATCAGGAGGTCGTGCGATGACAGTCCTGAGGCCAGGCGGCCCTTGAAGGCGGGAGTGTAAAGCTGTTTTACATCGTCCGGCTCTGAAATCAGCGCTGATTTCAGGGCGCACAGCTTGATTCCGGAGCGTCCCTTTTGAAGTAGGGCGGCTCGGACGAAGGGTCTATCGATTTGAACGCCCAAGATTTGCATAGCAGTCTGCAGTGTACCTTGGAAGCCGGATTTCAATCGAGAGGGATGGGAAAATTTTTGCTTGCATGACGAAAATGAGCTTCCTCCTTAAAATGTAAGGCCTATGGTCCTTTATTTAGCCAAGGCTCTCCACCTTCTATTTGTCTCCTATACGGTTCTTCTCTTCTGCAGGGTCATCAGCTTTTGGTTCCCCATGTGGCAAACCCATCAGATCGTCCGCTTCCTCGCCTTTTATACCGATCCGTATCTCAACCTGTTTCGCCGGATCCTTCCCCCTCTCGGCGGGGTTTTGGATGTAAGCCCTATCCTCGCTTTTTTTGCCTTGCAGATTATCGAAAGGGTCCTTCTCGGCGGCTTGCAATGGCTTTTTTAAAAACCCCCTTTTCACTCGGCGGCGTTCCTCTGCCGAGCAATATCCTCTATTCTCCTCTCGCTGGATGTTCCGACCTTCCTTTCCGGCGCATGGCCTGCCGCTATCGTCCAGGGATTGTCTATTGCGAGATGGTGAAAATCGACGCTTTGATTCGCAACGACCCGCGCACTTACCGTATGCTCGATTACGCTCCTGACATGCATCCCATCGGCGCCCAGATTTGCGGCAGCAAGCCCGATATTTCCGCCGCCGCCGCCCGGATTATCGAGGATCTGGGATTTGACGTGATCGATTTTAACTGCGGTTGTCCTGTCGACAAGGTAACGAAGGATGGAAGCGGATCCGGGATGCTGAAGAATCCCGAACTGATCGGGGAGGTTCTTTCGAAAGTGATCGCCTCCGTAAACATTCCGGTCACAGTGAAGATCCGGGCCGGATGGGACGATAGCTGTATCAATGCTTCTTTGATTACTCAGATTGCTGAAAAGGCGGGGGCAAAGGCGATTGCCGTCCACGGCCGTACTCGCCAGCAAGGATATAAAGGGCCCGCCAATTGGGATCATATAAGGGATTGCAAGAAGGCCGCCAGGCAGATCCTGGTGATTGGGAATGGCGATATTTTCGATGCCGCGAGCGCCAGCCGGATGTTCGCTTATACCGGATGCGATGCCGTTCTCGTCTCTCGAGGCACGATGGGTCAGCCGTGGATCGCAGAAGATATTGCATGCTACTTGAGCGGGCATATGCCCTTCGAGCGGGGCGTTTTTGCGATCCGCAGCGCGCTACAGGAACATTTCGAAGCGATCATCGAGTATCAAAACGATGTCCAGGCGCTTCTGGACTTCCGCCGCGTCGGCTGCTGGTATCTGAAACGGTGCATTGGCGCCAAGCTCTTGCGCATCGAATTGAACAAATGTACGACTCCCTCGGATGCGTTCGCATTGATCGAGCGATTTCCCTGGGATACTCTTTCCCTTTCTCAGGAACCTATACTTACAGAGAGCGAAGCTTGATTCTCTTCACAGATAGAATTTTTATAGGGATTCAAGGAATTGGCGGTTGAACTGATAAAGTTTTGCGTTTCGAGATTTCCACGTCCCTCTTTTCACTGTAAAGCCAACTGCAGCAACAGCCCTGCTTAAGCGTAAAAGAGGCATTATATGCTTGTAATCCGGGATTTTACGGACGGAGGCATATCCTTCCAAGAAGGAGTTTTTGCGATCAGAATTCCTTGGCCATTCTCCGAATTCTAAAGGACAGAAATCGTCTTCGGCGAATCCGCCCCGTCCCGAAGACCAGTCGATGATTCCTTGAACCTTTCCATTTGCAGCAATGAGATTTCCAGGCCGGAAGTCGCGGTGTATAATGCATGGGCCGTCGGCTGATGCGAGAAGGCCGATGTCTTTGTCGAAATGACGCCGGCATTTTTCAAGCAAGGATTCGGGCAGATGGCCTGCGCATTCTTCAAGTCCTTCTTCGAATTTCATCGTAAAAGGAATCTTCGGATCTGCGCTTAAATGAGCCGGATCGGTCAGATCTCCATAGCCCTCAGCGCGTTCAAGATGGATGCGGGCTAGGAGCGATCCAATTTCATATGCGAGCTTGCTATCGACTGCTTCCGCTTTCAGCAACTCTCCTGCTATGCATTCCATCAAAACAGCTCCATCAATGCCTGTCTCTGGTTCTATAAGCTGAACGATGCGGGGGACGGGAAGCTTGCCAGCGAAGTGACTCAGAAAATATGATTCCCTCAAGTAATCCCCTCTTCGCGAGCAGACTTTCAAAATCAGATCAGGATTGCCAGGCTGTGTGATTTTAAATACAGAAGCAACCATTGCATCTTCATGATCGATATATGTAAAAACAGCCTTTGGGAGATTCAGTTTTTGCCGATACAAATCAATAAGCCCATCCATCGATCTTTCATCGATTCCGGACGCCGAGGCGCTGAATTTTTCAAACATAGGCGCCTTCATCTTCCGATATTTTTCTCCGTTCTGGTCTGCTTCTAAAGCAGCCTTTTCCTTTAAGTGAGCATATTCTTTAAGAGCCCTTGGATGGCTTCTAAGGAAATCCCTAAAGCCGACAAACTCTTTCCATTCTTTGTTTTCAGGGTAGGTTAAATGGAGATGGTATCTCCTGCTGCCCTCTTCCGGATCAGGAAGATGGATGATAAAATAGAAGCGCTCTGGCGTGCTGAAGGAAGGCCGGAATTCATATCCGAGCTTTTGCAGTTCCGCGCATGCGCTCTCCATACTGCCTTTATCGACAGCAACAGCAATATCGATGATTCCTTTCCCGCCCAAACCAGGGACAGCAGTGCTTCCTATATGCTCGATGAGCGAATCGCTCGGCAGATGCGGGGCAATTCTTTCTTTTTCCTTGCTGAACAAGCTAGGAAATATTGCGCTATAGGGCTTGAATGTATATTTGCTCATGACTGTCCAAGCTTTTTCCCGCTGAAAATTTCAATGAATCATAGCACTAGAGAGGAGGGAATTCCATACTTTCAGCATACTGCGCTCTTAATTGGGAGTTGCTTTCAATGGATCTTTGACTTGAAGATGGACAGTTTTTTAAAAAGCAGCGCGTTTATAAATGGGTTCACTGATCTTTTAGCTTCTCCTCAAAAAGCCGTAATAATCGCTCGAGATTCTGCCTGGTTTCGACGATTTCTGGTTTCAGGGAATTTTTTTTTCTTTCCCGCTTTGCCAGCCATTGAATGAAAGCGGCGGTATTCATCGTTTTGGCTCCAAGCGCGCGCGCGTGCAGGCCGAGTCCTCGATCGTTGGTCACGACCGTAGTTTGACGGGGATGCTTTGAGAACTCGATCTGTTCGAGGATGTAGGCGTCTGCGCTTTGCCCTTTCGGCGTGTAGACGACTTCCAACGGGCTGGGATAGGAACGGCCGCTCTCTTCGCCGCGGCGGATTGCGCCGTCGAAAACTAACAGGCCGCTCATTTTATGGAGGGCGAAGGTTTTTTGGAGAAATCGAATGATGGCTTGCCTTTGGGAGGCCAGGGCGTGTTTCGAGTCTGTCAAAGTAAAAAGAAGGTTGTAGCCATCCAGGTAGTAGTACACTAACCGGCGCTCAGAATGGACTCGAGCGAAGGAAGCATCTTATCGAGGGCTTTTCTCCTATGGGAGATTCGGTTTTTCGTCGTCTCCTCGAGTTCGGCGAAGCTTTTATTATAGCCGTGTTTTACAAACAGGGGATCGTAACCGAATCCGCTGCCGCCTCGCTGCTGCGAGAGAAGAACTCCTTCGCAGGTGCCTTTTGTATGCCTTTTGAGTCCAGAGGGAGATGCCAGGGCGATGCAACATTCAAAAAATGCGTTTCGATCTTCCTCTAAGAGGTGACGCATTGCTTCCAGCAATTTTTTCCGATTGTCGAAGTCGGTGGCGTCGTTGCCTGCATAGCGGGCTGAATAGACTCCAGGGGATCCATTCAGAGCAGGGACGATCAGTCCTGAATCGTCGGCGATAGCCCAACGGTTCAATGTCTTTGCAGCATGGACTGCTTTCAAAATGGCATTTTCCTCGAAGGTCTTGCCGGTTTCTTCAGGGGGGATGTAGTTGGGAAAATCGCAAAGACTTATGAGGTCTATTTGCTGCAGCGGTTTCAGTATCGAGCGCATTTCGCGGATCTTATGGACGTTTGTGCTGGCTATGACGAGTTCGAAGATGGGAGAGTTTTTCTGATGTGAATGTGTCATGCTTCAGGCTAATCCATCTAGTTTTTCTGATCAAAGAAATTATCTACATCGGCGATTATAAATTGCTCCCCTTGAAATTCGAATTTTTCCCCGACGGTGCGGCCTTTCATCGCCTGGGCGAGTTTCGATTGGAAGGAGAGGATATGCTGCTCTGGATCGGCATCCCACGGGCCGAGGAGAGTGAAGCGGAGATGTTCTCCTTTGGAGTCGCGGCAATGAACGACAGAACCGACGCCGACTTCATCGACTGGAACGTCGTCAGGGGTCAGGATGCGGGCCTTGGCAATTTGATCCGATAGAAGTTTCAGTTCAGATTGGAGCCGGTCGCGGCGCTCGATCGCTGCTTTGAATTCGGCATTCTCGCGCAAATCGCCCAGAGAACGGGCAGCTTCGATTTCCCGGGCATTGTGAACGGTTTCCACCGTGGCGATTTGCTGGATTCTGAGTTGGATTTTATGATAGCCCGCTTGAGTCGTCCAGATGATGCTCTCCTCTCCTCCGGGGCTTCGATCTTTTTCTTTCCGCAAAGAGGAAAGAGAGGGATGGACGACTTCGGCGAGCGAATAGAGGATTTTGATGTCGTGATCAGTCAGGGTATCGCACTTGGTAGCAAGGAGGAGATATTCTTTGGTCTCTTCCAGGCTCGACTGTTGCAGGATCTCGCGCACGATTTTGTATCGGTTGTCTGTAAGAATGGAAACGATTTTCTTTGCGAGATCGCGGTGTTGGGGCTTCGATTCGAGATGGTCGAGCAGGATCAGCAGGCCTTCGAAGAATCGATTTTGTCCATCGGGATCGGAAAATGGGAGTTTCGATTTCTTGTCGATGATTTTTTGGAAGTACCAAACGAAGGTGTCCGCAAACGAAAGGGGGTGGATAAGGAGCGAATTGAGCTTTTGCTTTAAAGCGTCTTTGGTCGCCGGCGCATCGAGTTCGTTCAGGAGAAAATC
>CAZVXG010000076.1:0-1142 GCA_964631635.1 uncultured bacterium
AAATCCGCAACCGGAAAAAGGGCGGGGGATTCGAACAGGCCGCCAACCCATTCGGAGATTTATGAAGCCACCAGGGTTAAAAGATCTCTCCATTAAAGGAAAACGGGTATTGATGCGGGTCGATTTTAACGTCCCGATCTCTCAGGGCGGAATCATTACCGACGATTCCCGGATCGTCGCCGCGCTGCCCTCCATCGAATATGTGCTCAAAAGCGGAGCATCGCTTGTCCTCATGAGCCATCTCGGCCGCCCCAAAGCGAAACCAGAGCCTCAATTCTCCCTGGCTCCCGTAGCCAGGCGGCTCTCGGAGCTCTTGCACAAACCCGTCCCGTTAGCGCCTGACTGCGTAGGGCCTGAAGTGGAGAAACTATGCGCCTCGCTTCGCCCTGGCCAGCTGCTCTTGTTGGAAAACGTCCGTTTCCACCCAGGCGAGGAAGAGCCGGAGAAGGACCCTTCGTTTGTCGAAAAATTGGCCAAACTCGGCGACGTCTATGTCAATGACGCCTTCGGCACCGCCCATCGCGCACACGCCTCCACGGCATTGGTCGCCAAATATTTTCCCGGCAAGGCGGCGGCCGGTTTTTTAATGGAGAAAGAAATCTCCTATCTCTCCACCCTTTTAGTGGAACCCAAGCGCCCATTTTACGCCATCATCGGGGGAGCAAAAATTTCGACAAAGACCGGGGTGATCCACAATCTCCTCAAAAGGATCGACGCTCTTTTTCTCGGCGGCGGCATGAGCTATACGTTTTTAAAGGCCGAAGGGATCGAGATCGGATCTTCGCTATTTGAAGAGTCAGAAGTGCAAACGGCCAAAGAGATCCTTTCCGGCACAAAATCGATTCACCTCCCTTCCGATCTCTTAATCGCAGACGCATTTTCCAATGATGCGAACTGGAAGGTGATCGAAACCCGGGAAGGGATTCCATCTGGCTGGCAAGGGATGGGCATTGGCCCCAAAACAGTTCGGGAATGGTCCGCCCTGCTTCAAAAAGCCGCCACTGTTTTCTGGAATGGACCTCTAAGCGTTTTCGAAATGCCCAATTTCGCGAAAAGCACTCAGGATATTGCAAGGGTGCTCGCCGACCTCAAGGCAGAGGTGGTCGTCGGCGGCGGAGATTCGATCGCAGCCATCCAGCAAC
>CAZVXG010000076.1:1242-5543 GCA_964631635.1 uncultured bacterium
CTCAAGGCAGAGGTGGTCGTCGGCGGCGGAGATTCGATCGCAGCCATCCAGCAACTCGGTCTTGGAGACCGGTTCGCCTATCTTTCGACCGGAGGGGGAGCTGCGCTCGAATTCCTTGAATTCGGCCACCTGCCCGGTACGGACGCCCTTTCTCCTGCCAAATAAAATTGATGCGACCGCTGAACGCCCTGCCTTTTCTATTTTAATTTTTACTTTCTAAACTAAGTTAGTTGTATGCAACGTAGTAAGTTAGTTGTATGAAACATAGATTGGCTGGTTTCTTCGGTTCCCATAAATGAGCGAATCTGCCATGCTGGGGGTACATCTTAGGGATCCATATGAGATATGCCATCGGATAACGCGCCGATTTTCGGGAAGTGGCGGTCGCTATTTTGGCCGATCCACAGGTGGGAACTGAAGAAATTCATCCCGCTCCTCCTAATGTTCGCTCTCATCGCCTTCAATTACAACCTCTTGCGCGCCTACAAAGACTCCATGCTCGTGACCGCCGTTCATTCTGGAGCCGAGGCGATCCCATTCATCAAGGTCTGGGCGATCCTGCCCAGCGCGATCTTGCTCACTTTTATTTTTACGCGCCTCGCAAATCGCTTCTCCCGTGAAAAAGTCTTCTACATCATGATGTCCCTATTCCTGGCGTTCTTCTTCATATTCGCCTTCTTTCTCTTTCCCGCCCAGGAACATCTCCATCCGCACGCCACGGCCGATAAGCTCCAGGCGCTCCTTCCCGAGGGATTCAAGGGGTTGATCGCCCTTTTCCGCAACTGGACGTTCACCCTTTTCTATGTGATGTCGGAACTCTGGAGCACCGCGATCCTCTCCGTCCTTTTTTGGGGGTTCGCCAACGAGGTGACGAGCGTTCCTGAGGCCAAGCGCTTCTACGGTCTCCTGACGACAGGGGCCAACCTGGCCTGCGTAGGAGCCGCCCAGGCGGCGATCTTCTTCAATTCAGGGAATTTATTCATCTCCTGGATCCCCTATGGGCGCAACGCCTGGGACCAGTCGATTCTTTTCTTAAGCTGCACCATCATCCTGACGGGTCTGTTGACCATTGCCATTTTCCGGTGGCTCAACGTCCATGTCATCCGCCCCACGGAATCTGCCCAGCCTGCCCACTTAAAGCCTGAAAAAGTGCGCATGTCGATGCGGCAGAACTTCGCCTACCTGGCCAAATCGAAATATTTAATTTACATCGCCGCCATCGTCGTCGCGTACAATTTGGCGATGAACCTCATTGAAGTAGTCTGGAAAAACCAGATCAAGCAGCTCTATCCGAACCCCAATGAGTTTACCGTCTATTTTGGCGAAGTGATGACCTTCATGGCCATTGTCGCTACCCTGGTTGGGCTGTTCATTACCAATAGTGTCATCCGCCGTTCCTGGACCGCGACCGCGCTGATTCCCGCTGCAATCACCCTGATTTCCGGGATCGCCTTTTTCGTCTTCACCCTGTTCCAGCAATTCAATATCCAATGGGTCGGCGCTCTTTTCGGAATGACGCCGCTTTGGCTCAGCATCTCCTTCGGCTCTTTCCAAAACTCGATGAGCCGCGCTTGCAAGTACACGCTCTTCGATGCGACAAAAGAGATATCCTTCATCCCCTTAAGCACTGAGTCGAAGATCAAAGGGAAAGCGGCCATAGACGGCGTCGGCTCCCGGATCGGGAAATCGGGCGGAGCGCTTGCCCATCAGGGACTCCTTCTGATCTTTTCGACGGTCGCCGCCAGCACCCCGTATGTAGCGGGGATTTTCCTGGCCGTCATCCTGGTCTGGATCTTCGGGGTCATCGCCTTGGGAAAACAGTTCGACGAGCTCGTCGCCAGCAAATCGAAGCTCATTATTCCCGATTCTCCAGCCCAACCCAAACCCGTCTTAATGAAAGAGGGTGCCTGAAAAACTCCCGGATCTGCTACACTTGCTAAAATGATCCCGGCCCTTCTTTGCGCTTAAAAAATGATTACGATATCCAATAGTCTTTCTTTTTTCCGGGCGCCCTTGGCATTTTTATTCCTACAAGGGAATCCATCCGTGCGGCTCCTGGCTATTCTTCTGGCGATGCTCACCGACTGTATCGACGGATATTTAGCCCGCCGGTACCGCTCCACCAGCCGCTTCGGGGCCATCCTCGATCCGGCGATGGATAAATTTTTTGTCTATTTCGCCCTCGCCGTCCTCTATCAAGAGGGGAAGATCGCCTCCTGGGAAATTGCCGCAATGCTCTCGCGCGATTTCTTCTTTTGCCTGTATGGAGCGCTCATGCTGGCAACGCGCCGCTGGAAGTCGATCGTATTCCGTTCCGTGCGATGGGGCAAAGTCACCACTGCCCTCCAATTCATTGTCCTCCTGGGGCTTGTCTTGAGCGTCTCGTTCTCATGGATCGCTTTCGCGGCCTTCGTCGCAATGGGATGGCTGGCGTTCCTCGAGTTGTTTCAACTCGCAAATCCGCAGGCTGCTGCATCCAGCACCAAGTGAATATGCAACATTCGGAGCCAGCTCTCAAAACTCCATTTCGGCCCAAATCCGCGCTTTTGCCGCAAGGACTTGGTCCCGGCGCAAATTGCCTATGACCAGTAGGATATGTCAATTTGCGCCGAGCGCAAGCCTACGCCAAAATCATCGAATTTTTGCAAGAAAGCGAGTTTCGAGAGCTGGCTCTTCGGTTTGAAAATACCCGGCCCTTAAGGGACGGGTTTCCCGCTTCGGGATAAAAGGTTTTTTTGCCTGGATATTTTTAAGGCGCGCGCAGAAATTAGTTTATGTTTGATGAGCGTTGGTGATAGACTAAGAACCTATGGAAATCTCCAGAGAATCGATTTTTGTCTCCGCGCTCCGCAGCTTCTGCAGGATGTTCTTCGCCGTTTGCGGCATGCTGATCGCCATCTTCCTGTGCTTCTACGTCTATTCCCTTTTGTCGGAAAGCTCGCTGATCGAAGAAAAAACGACCATGACCATCCTCCCCGACGCCGGCGGCAATCGCAGCGTCACCTCCTTTTCTTCCCCAGTCATCCTCCAGTTGAATATCCACGGAATAATCGGAGAGCCGCACGTCCTGGATACGGAGGCTGTTGAACATATGCTCCTCGATTCCCGTACCGGATTGCTGTCAGGCGATCGGGTGAAAGGGATCCTGCTCCACTTCGATACTCCGGGCGGAACGGTCACCGATTCCGATAATATCTACCGAATGCTGAACAATTATAAGGCCAAGTACAAAACGCCCATTTACGGATACGTCGACGGCCTTTGCGCGTCGGGCGGCATGTACATCGCCTCGTCCGCCGACAAGACGTTCGCCGCCCCTTCGAGCGTGATCGGATCTGTGGGCGTGGTCATGGGTCCCTTCCTGAACATTGTTGATACGCTGGGCAAAATCGGCGTCCAGACCCGCACCTTCACCGAAGGGATCGACAAGGACATGATGAACCCGCTGCGCCCCTGGAAAGAAGGAGAAGACGCTTCGATCAAAGCGATCATGGCTTATCTCTACGAGCGATTCGTCCAGATCGTCACCAGCTCGCGGCCGCGCCTCGATAAACAAAAGCTCGTAAGCGAATATGGCGCGCAAATCTACGATTGTGTAAAAGCGGAGCGGCTGGGCTATATCGACACGGCGATGTCGAGCCGAAATGCAGCGCTTGCCGCTCTTCTTCAGACAGCCCAAATCGATTCCGCAAAGCCCTACCAGGTCGTCGCATTGGCTCCGAAGTCCAATTGGGTCACCCAGCTCATGAAAAGCGAGGGGAGCATACTCACTGGGAAACTCGAGCATCGCTTCGATTTTGGACAGCCGAAAATCCGGGACCGGTTCGCCTACTTATACACCCATGAATAAGATCTACATCGTCGACGCGGTGAACTTCCTGTTCCGGTCGTATTATGCAATCGGGCCAATGATGAACGATCAGGGGGAATCGACCAACGCCCTGTATGGGTTCATCCGCTCCGTCCAGAAATTGATCAAAGATTTTTCCGCTCAACATCTCGTCTGCGTTTTCGACGGGCCCGACAATAAAAAATCGCGTCAGACGGTCTATGCCGATTATAAGATGCACCGCAAGGGAGCGCCCGAGGATCTTTTCCCTCAATTCGAGGGGGCATACGAATGGTGCGAATTTGCCGGGATCCCTACTCTTTGCGTCGAAGGGGTGGAGGCGGACGATGCGATGGCCGCCGTCGCCGTTTGGGCGACAAAGCAAGGGGCCAGCGCCTATCTTTGCACCAGCGATAAAGATTTGATGCAACTCGTGAGCGAACGGATCTTCCTGATTCACGCCCATAAGGAA
>CAZVXG010000077.1:0-5477 GCA_964631635.1 uncultured bacterium
GATGCGGCATCATCATCGGATCGGGCATGGGCGGCATGTCGATCTTCCATGACGGCGTCGAAACGATCCTGAACAAAGGCTACCGGCGGCTGACTCCGTTTTTCGTCCCGTACATCATCACGAACATGGCGGGGGCCCTCCTTGCGATCGACACGGGATTCATGGGACCCAACTTCTCGATCTCCACCGCATGCGCCACTTCCAATTACAGCATCCACGCAGCCGCTGAGCAGATGCTCCAGGGGGAAGCCGACCTGATGCTCTGCGGCGGCACGGAAGCTCCGATCACTCCCGTCGGGCTGGCCGGTTTCGTCGCGATCAAAGCGCTTTCGACGCGCAATGACGAGCCAGCCAGGGCTTCAAGGCCCTGGGACCGGCAGCGGGATGGCTTTGTCATGGGCGAGGGCGCGGGAGTCCTCCTCCTCGAAACGCTCGAGCATGCGTTGGCCAGAGGCGCTCCGATCTATGCAGAATACCTCGGCGGAGCCATCAACTGCGACGCCCACCATATGACCGATCCGCGTCAAGATGGAGCTGGCGTGGCCCTGTGCATGGAGCAGGCCATTGCTGCGGCTGGAGTCCCGAAAGATTCGATCAACTACATCAATGCTCATGCGACCGCCACTTTATCTGGAGATTTGTGCGAAATCGAGGCGATCCGGAAGGTGTTCGGCCCTCATGCGGAAAAGATCAAGATCAACTCGACCAAATCGATGATCGGCCATTGCCTCGGCGCCGCCGGAGGCTTGGAGGCTGTCGCTACCATTCAGGCGATCCGCACAGGGATGCTCCATCCGACGATCAACCTGGAGGATCCAGAACCAGCCCTCGCTGGAATCGACGCCATTCCAGGCGCCGCAAAGCCGCACCGGATCGAGGCCGCCCTTTCCAACTCGTTTGGATTCGGCGGGCATAACTCGACCCTCGTCTTTGCCCCCTATCGGGCATCATGAGGCGGGAAGAATCGTTCGGAGTCATTCCCTTATCCAAAGAAAAAGGACGCTGGGAGGTGTTCCTCATCCAGCATCGGGGCGGCCGATATTGGGGCTTTCCAAAAGGGCATGCGGAACAAGATGAGACTCCCTTGGAGGCGGCTCTTAGAGAATTGAAGGAAGAGACGAATCTCGAATGCCTCCACGTGCTTAGGGATGAACCTCTCATGGAGCAATACCAGTTTCTCATCGAAGGAAAGCGCGTCTTTAAGCGCGTCTTGTATTTCATCGCCGAGGTGACGGGTCAAGTGCAGTTGCAAACAGAAGAGATCAACGGCGGCGTCTGGCTGCCGGTTTCCGATGGAATAGAAAAAGTGACTCATCCGGAGGGGAAAGCGATCCTCGCCGAGGTGGCAAACATTCTTCTCAAGTTATGATCGAAATATTCTCCCGCCAGGCTTTCTTTTCATCGATCAGCTGCCACAAAAAGCGCCCTTCCCATTTCAGCCATGAGCGATGTTATCGGAATCTCCTTGAAACTTTCGAGGCGCACAAAGCGCATCTCACGTTCTTCTTCGATGCCGCAAAAGGTCCGCTCGCCGAATATTTCTTAAGCAGCGAAACGACCTATCCCATCATCCAGATCCAGGAAGGGAGTGAAGCGGGTTCCTTTCTCCGCTTGCTCGACTATGTCTCAGGGCTCGATCTCGATCCCGAAGCGATCCTCTACTTCGTCGAGGATGATTATCTGCATCGCCCGGGCTGGATCGATATCCTCCTCGAAGCATTCCAGATTCCAGGAGTCGATTATGCGACTCTTTACGACCATCGCGATAAGTACTTCCTCTATCCAAAATTAACTTCCCGCATTTTTGTGAGCGCTTCCTGCCATTGGCGCACCACTCCATCGACTACGAATACCTTCGCCGTCCGCTTCAAGACGCTGCTGCGGGACCTGCCGATCCACCGGAAATTTTCCAGGGGGCGCGACATCAGCGCAGACCACGACAAATTCGTCCGTCTGCAAAAGCGGGGCGCCCTCTTGATTTCGCCGATGCCAGGGTGGTCTACGCACGCCGAACCCGACTTCGCCTCTCCCTGCATTCCATGGGAAAACTTTTTAACACCTAGGAGTTCTTATGCATCCTAACGCAATCGTTTCCGAATCGAACCATTCGCGCACTCGCTCGGCCTGTTTGGTCATTCTATCCAGCATCCTCATCGGTCTTTTTGCCAAAGCGGCGATTCCGCTGCCTTTCACTCCAATTCCCATCGCGACTCAAGGGAGCATCGTCCTGCTCCTCTCCTGTGTGCTGGGGTCCAGGCGATCGTTTGCGGCAGTCCTTGGATTTCTCATACAGGGAGCAGCAGGTCTTCCCGTATTCGCCGAAGGAGCGGGCGGACTGGCTGTCCTGTTTGGCCCCAGGGGCGGTTATCTCATCGGCTATCTCGCCGCTGCATGGCTCGTGGGCCATCTCGCTGAAACGGCGAAAAACCGGACGCCGGCGAATCTTTTCTTAATCCTATCTGCCGGAACAGCCATGTTTTTTCTGTTTGGAGTGCCCTATCTCGCAACCTTTATCGGATTCAAGAAGGCTCTGATCCTCGGCGCTCTCCCTTTCCTGCTCGGCGATCTGTTGAAAATATTCGCCTGCATCAAAATCCTCCAATGGTTTGGCTGGGCGGCTAAACGGTGAACCCAGGCCTTTAGGCCTGGGATTTTGGCGGATGCTTTTGAAAAAAAACCGGCCCTGTGTCAAAGACAAGCAAGGCAGGCAGGGGGTCTCCTCGAAGAGGATAATATGTCGGGAAAATTTTTGTTTTTGGGAACTGGCGCTTCTGTAGGCATTCCCGTGATCGGTTGCAAATGTGCGGTTTGCACTTCCTCATCCCCGTTCAATCACCGCTTGCGGCCTTCTGGATTGATCCAGAGCAAAGGCAAGTCGGTTTTGATCGACGTCGGCCCCGATTTTCGGCAGCAGGCGCTGAAGTTTGGGATCGACCATCTGGACGGGCTTCTGTTGACCCATACGCATTACGACCATATCGCGGGGATCGATGAGCTGAGGATTTTCTACGTCCGGCGGAATCGGGAGCTCCCCTGCCTGCTTTCCAAAGAAAGCTACGAGCATTTAAAGATGCGGTATCCCTATCTGTTCCAGCGAATCGGGGAGGCGGCGTCTTTGAGCGCCCGGCTCGAGATCCATCTCCTGGCTGCGATGAAGGGGGAAGTTGAATTTGTGGGATTGAAAATCGGCTATTTCAGCTATTACCAGGGCGATATGGCGGTAAACGGATACCGGATTGGGAATTTTGCCTATGTGTCCGATATTCGCGAATATGACGAATCGATCTTCGTTGCCCTGAAAGGGGTGGACCATTTAGTCTTGAGCGCGCTGCGCGAAGCGCCATCCCGTCTCCACTTCTCGTTGGAAGAAGCGGTGCGTTTCGCCAGACAAGCAGGGGCAAAAAAGACGTGGCTTACGCATATGAATCACGAGCTGGATCACGAAAAGGCCAATTCCAAACTTCCCAACGATGTGCAGCTCGCCTACGATGGCCTGGAGATATCATTTGAAAATTGAAGAAAAGGGGAGGGGAGGCCCGCACGAACTTTCTCCCGCGCCAAAAAGAGCGCTGCTCGTCGGAACCTATCTGGCAGGGGCAAAGCCACAATGCGACGAACAGCTCGATGAACTTGAGAATTTAGGCCATACCTTCGGCCTGGAGACGGCGTTGAAACTCCCTTGCCCGCTCAGGGCATTCGATGCGGGGACTTTCCTCGGCAAGGGCAAGGTCGAGGAGATCCGGATCCTGGCGGAAGAGCTGAAATGCGACCTCATCGTTTTCGACGACGAGATCACTCCGCAACAGCAGAGAAACCTGGAAAAGGCATTTAGCCTGGCAGTCATCGACCGGACTGAGCTGATCATCGGCGTTTTCGCGCAAAGAGCGCAGACTCGCGAGGCGAAGCTCCAGATCGAATTGGCGAGTTTGCACTACCAATTGCCCCGCTTAAGAAAGCTCTGGACGCACTTGAGCCGCCAGAGGACCGGAGGCGCGGGAGGCGGCTATCTGAAGGGAGAGGGAGAAAAGCAGATCGAGATCGACCGGCGGATCGTAAGGCGGAAGATCGACCAGATAGAGCGAGAGATCGAACAGGTCAAACGGCATCGTCAAACGCAGCGCCGCGAGAGAGAGAGGATCGGAGTCCCCACGTTTGCAATCATCGGCTACACCAACGTCGGAAAGTCGACTCTGCTGAAGGCGCTAACCGATGCAGATGTCCTCGTCGAAGATAAACTGTTCGCTACGCTCGATACGACCATCCGCAAGTACGTGCTGCCGAACCACCAGGCCATTCTCCTGATCGATACGGTCGGGTTCATCCGAAAAATCCCCCATCAGCTCGTCGCAGCCTTCAAAAGCACCCTGGAAGAAGCGGTGCAGGCCGATGTCCTCCTCCATCTGATCGACGTGAGCAATCCCGCCGCTCCCGTTCAAGCGGCGGCAACGATCGAAATCCTGAAAGAGCTCGGCGCTCGAAGTCCCATCATCACCGTCCTCAATAAGATCGACCAGGTAAAAAACCGGCTCGAGATCGACCGGCTCCGTTTCAAATATCCCAAGACAGTCGAAATCTCAGCGCTGACGAAAATGGGATTCGATCGATTGTTGGAGCTGATGATCCGCGAGATCGCGCTGCTCAGGAAAACCGTCTGTTTGCGCGTTCCGCAAAGCCAATACGCAGTGATCTCAGAGGCATTGCGGGAAGGAAAAGTGATCTCCACCGAATACGAGGAGAACGACATCCTCCTCGAAGTCGAAATCCCGCAGCATCTCGAGCGCAAAATCGCCCACTTCGAAATAAAGAAAAATGAACCTTAAATCGCTTCCCGCGGAAGAGCGGCCCCGCGAACGGTTAGCCCGTTACGGGGCCGATGCCCTTTCGACGATCGAACTCCTCGCGATTCTTCTCGGCAGCGGTACGAAGAACCATTCCGTGCTCCAGCTCGCAGCGGACCTATTGAAACATTTCGGATCGATTCAGCAGTTGAGCGAAGCGACGCTGCAAGAATTGCGGCAAGTAAAGGGGATCGGGACCGCGAAGGCGCTGCAATTGCAGGCCGTTTTCGCTGCGGCGCGCCGCATCGAAGGACGGAAAAAGGGGGATCTGCTCGATACCCCGGACGCCATCTATGAATTGGTCCGGGATGAATTGAGCGGGAAAGAAGTCGAGGTACTCCTCATCCTTCTATGCGATGCGCGGCGGCGCCTCATTCATCGCGAAATTCTATCCAAAGGAACTCTGACGGAACTGCTCCTCCATCCGCGCGAGGTTTTCCACGCCGCGATCCGCCATCGGGCCCATTCGGTCATCCTCGCGCATAATCATCCTTCCGGAGATCCGACGCCATCGCCCTGCGATATCGAAATGACCAAAATCCTGGTCTCGGCAGGGAGATTGGTCGGCATTGCACTGTCCGACCATCTCATCGTTGGAAAAAACTACTACATTTCGCTGAAGGAGCAAAAGTTAATGGC
>CAZVXG010000078.1:0-5400 GCA_964631635.1 uncultured bacterium
AAAAGCAGCGGATTAAAATCAGAATCCCGGCAGGCGTCGACAACGGGATGCGGCTCAAAATGAGCGGCTATGGCGATGCAGGCGTTGGAGGCGGAGAGCCGGGAGACCTGTTCGTCTATATCGAAGTGGAACCTCACGAAGCTTTTCAGCGGGATGGAGACGATGTCTATCTCGATCTCCCGATTACTTTTTCAGAAGCCGCTCTCGGCTGCAAAAAAGAGATCCCCACTCCTTTTGGAGAATCGGTTAGGATCCAGATCCCCGATGGAACGCAAAATGGCAAACTCCTCCGCGTCAATGGCAAGGGATTTCCCAATGTCCATGGACAAGGATATGGGGACCTCCTCGTGCGGATTGCGGTCGAAACGCCCGTGAAGCTATCGGAAAAACAAAAGAACATTCTTCGCTCTTTCGCAGAGGCGGAAACGCCCGGCAATCATCCCCGCAAAAAAGGATTCCTCGAAAAGATCAAAGTTTTTTTCTCAGAATCTTAAGAAAAATCCTTGAAACAAAGTGAGCATACTCAGGATAGACCGAAAATACGGAGTTGAAAATGCAAGAAAATATAAATTCAAATGAAGTTACGACGAGAAGTAGACTTTTCAATTATTATGAAAAATATATGCTAACTATGGGTATCTTGGGTCAGTTTTTGTTTTATGTGCAAGGAGTTAAGATATTCGCCACTAAATCAGCAGGTGATGTTTCGCTAATCGGGTTTGTGTTGGGATTTGTTTCGGTTTCCAGCTGGTTGATTTATGGGGTATTGATTAAGAACAAAGTGCTGATTGCAGCCAACGCATTTGCAGTGATTGGAGCATTATTTGTAATTACAGGCATATTAATACATGGGTGATGACCCTTGCAGTATCTAGTCCCCAACCTTTAGGAAATGAATTTCTTCGCCTGGTCCAAGTCGTGATCCAGCTGACCGACTATTTTATTATCAGTCGGCGCATCGCTGAACGCCGCGTAATCTTTTTCGATCTTCGCATTCTGGTCCAATAGAGCTTTTCGGTTCAGCTCCGCAGCGGTTTCATTCAAGATGCGCATCGCTTTATCCATGACTTCCTGGAATTCCGCTTGCTGGAAACGGTTGTCGGACTTGGCATATTGCTGGAGCGCCTTTTGGAAAAGCTGAGCTCCATGCTTGTACTCCTGCTCGTACATCTTTTTTTCACGCGGGGTAATAGGATCGGGTGCGCCGCTTCCTGAAAATTCATTGGTCATAAAATAGCTCCTGCTCTTTTTATGAAAAAGGCCTCTTTTGCTAATTGCCAAAAATTTAAAAAAAATGCAATACAATATGTATCGCACGCGAGGATCTATGAGATATCTGCTCCTTTTACTGACGGCTCCTATTCTGCTCATAGCACAATACAAGCGCATCTCTCCAGAAGAGATCGAAATGCAACTCACTGAGGCGGAAGAGAAGTTCAACCATGCTCTGGATCTATTCAACCCCTGGTATACGGGCCCTTTGATCACCCCTTCGGCCTCGATGATGCCACCCGGATTTGTAATGATGCAGCCTTATATTTATTTCACAGACTACTATTCAACTTTCAACGAGGACCGCGAGTCGGTCTCGAGTCCCAATCGATTCCAATTACTGGCGCAGCCCCTCATCATCCAGACCGGCATCACCTCTTCGGTCGATACGACTCTGATCATGTCAGCTGTAGGCAACTGGCGGCAAGGCCACAGTGGCGGCGGCTTCAAAGATATCTTCGCCAATCTCGGTTTCAAAATTTCGTCGGAAGGGCTCTATTACCCAAAAGCGAAATTCACCGTTGCGCAGTCCTTCCCGACTGGACGCTATAAGAACCTGAACAAAAATGGATTAGGTTTAGACGCCACAGGCGCCGGAGCTTGGCAAACCACTTTTACTTTGGCGTTCGGAAAATTGTTTCTCTGGAACACGCTGCACCCGCTGAACACCCGCGTTGCCTTCGGATATACAGTCCCTACGTCCATCCATGTGACGAATTTCAACGCTTACGGAGGCGGCTTCGGAACGCATGGAACCGTTCATCCCGGCAATAGTTTCAGCGCCGACTTAGGCTTGGAGCTGAGCATCAATCAACCTTGGGTGATCGCGCTCGACGTAGTCTATAATTGCACTAACCGGACCACATTCAGCGGTTATCCTGGCGTGACCGCTTCTGGAGCCCCAGCTTCAGTCGGCGGCGGCTTTAACGATCAATTGAGCTTAGCTCCAGCAGTCGAATACAATTTCAACGCAAACATGGGCATCCTCTGGGGCGTCTGGTTCACGGTCTATGGCCGCAGCGCACCCAATTTCGTCTCGGGAATCTTCAGCTGGTATTGGGTGTTCCCTGGGTAATCGTCACCCAAATCGCTTGAGAAAATGAGTCCTGAGTTTCCTCAAAATGGAGACTGGGATCGACGATGATCCCGTCGAATATTTTTGGGTCGTCATAAAAGGAAATGCCCTCCTCTACATAGCATCTGAGTACCGAGCCTTCTTTCCAGTGCCGATCCAAACATCTCTTTAAGGTTTCAAAAACCTGAATCTCTCGTTCAGGCGCCGGAGCCGCCAGTCCAAGCCGCTGCAGGGCGCGATCGAGCTGCTTCGCGGCGATCTGCCCCTTTCGCTCCAGTTCGCAAAAAAAATGTACGGCGTGCTCTCGATCGCTTAGGCTCAAACAGTTTAAAAGAACATCGATATCCCGATCGGCGTAGGCGATGCTCTCCAGGATAGGAAATTGCTCTTCGATCTCCCGGACAAACTCCGGTTTTTTCGCTTTCCGCTTGAAGCAGCCTTTCGGCAAGAAGAGATAGATCTGATCGAAGCGGCCAATTGCTTCGTTTCTCCGATCCCAGGAAATATGGAGATGGCTGCTTATGCGATAAGAGCGAATCGCGCAAGCGTATTCTTCGTTCCCTCCGATTTGCAATACATCGCCAGCCGGTTTGCCGTTCTTTAAAAAAACTTGGACCGGCTCCAAATCTCCTGCTTGGCGCGGCAACATTTGGAATTTCCTGGCAGTCTCGAAACAATCCCGCGCTTGCTGCGCTAAGCCCTGGTCCTGGAACCAGAATCCCAGCCGGTCGAGAAGCCGAGCCTCTTCCCGGAATAGAGGGAAAAATCGGTTGGGGATCTTGAGCGCTCCTGCGGCCACCCGCTCTTTCTCCTCCCCTTCCGCTCCCTGGAGGCGCTCGAAAAAGGAGAAGAATAAGGTCGCATCCCAGTTCGCCTGATCCAGCAGATCGAGAATTTGGGACCTCTCCGATGCTTCGATTTGAAGAGGGCCGAAACGTTCATTGGCAATCGCTCGCTTGAGAGACGCTTCGATCGGCTGCAAAGAAAAAAGAGCGGCGCCGAATGTAGGCGACGGGGCGTCAGAGAGGGCGGCTTCTCCTCCCAGTTTTTCAACGAATTGGCCGATCGCATGGAAATTGACCGGAAAGGAAAATGTGAGATGACGGCTCATTTGAGGCGGCGGCGATGCGCGAAGCTGCGCCTCAGTCCAAGGCCCTCGGTCGGCGGTGAGCAGGAGGAATCCCGGTTTGCAAAACTCCTTCAGGCGGCCGATCAGGCGGAATGCTCCGATTGGCATAAAAAAAGTTCCGGCGTCCCAGTTGCGGTAATCGTCCAAAATACTCCCTGCTGCAGGAAGGCCAGGGTAAGGAAGCGTTTTGAGCGGTTCGAACACATAGGTATCCAGAATTTTGGAGAGGATTTCTGGATCGTCCCACGATACACCTTCGTCGTCGACCTGGAGGTGCGCCTTCGCTTCGAAAAGACGTCCCGCTTCGACTCGGAACAGATCTTGCGGGATCGCATTGAATAGGTAGTTCGCGATGACGAAATCGGGAGAGGCGGCGAGGGGGTTCGAGATCAGCGGATCGTAATGGACTGTGTGGAGCAGCCCCTGCTCGATCCAGGGAAGGAAACGGGGATGGGCATTCCAAAAAGCCACATTCTTCTCTGCGAAATCGGTGAGAATATACCGGATCGGAGAAACCCCTAATTGCAGCAATTCGGAGAGGAAAAGGTAGGCGAATTTACCGCTTCCTCCTCCGAGTTCCAGGAAGGTCATCGGTTCGCCTCGATCAGCGGCCGCTGCGATCCGGGCGTATTGGGCTGCAATGCGGGAGTTGCTCGTGATATGGAATGGAACGGCGTTGCTCTTCCAGCAATCGATCCCAAAATGGGCGTATGCATTTTTCCCCAGCTGCCAAAGGAGCGATTCGGAAAGTTTTGAGGAAGAGCGGAGCATCACAATCTAAAGAGATTCTATCATTGATCAAAATTAAACTTCAGATGCGCATTTCTAAACCTTATTTTTGATCTATGGCATTAGGTGTTACGATCGAGCTGGCGATGCATGAATTTCGGCAAGGCAAAGGACGCTTTGTGGATCGCTGGCGTGTAGTAGAAGGGAGAGAGGTTCAGCTTTTCAAACCGCTCTTGCAGTGCCTGTTCTGAAACCTGGTAATCAGTATCGGAAGCCCAGCCGAACGCCATGAATCCTCCCGCATAGGTCGGGACGGGTGCAATGTAAAAGCTTACATGTTTAAAATGGGGCGAGCGATTTCGCGCTGTCATCGCGAGTTCTTCATTCTGGAGAAAAGGAACCCCGTTCTGGTTTACGAAAATCCCCCCATCGCGAAGTCTCGCTTTGCATCCGCCGTAGAATTCCTCAGTAAACAGCACCTGTCCAGGGCCGATGGGGTCGGTCGAATCGCAAATGATCACATCGAACGACTCAAGCGAAGCCTTCACGTATTCGGCAGCGTCCTGGATGACCACTTCCACTCTCGGGTCGTCGTAAGCTCCATTGGAAAGCTTCGGGAAGTACTGTTTTGAGAGTGCGATCACCGATGCGTCGATATCGACCAAGACGGCTCGCTGGACAGAAGAATGCTTCAACACTTCTCGCAAAGAGCCGCCATCTCCTCCGCCGATGATCAGGACTGAAGAGGCATTGCCATGCGCCAGGAGCGGCACATGAACGATCATTTCGTGATAGATGGGTTCGTCTGCTTCGGTGAGCTGGATCACTCCGTCCAATGTCAGCACCCTTCCAAACATTTCATTTTCAAAAATGCAAAGATCCTGGCATGCCGTTTTCTCGTGGAGAATTTCCCGGTCGACCGTAAAGCTCTGTCCCCAATGAGGGTAGAGCGTCTCCAGATAGTGGGAAGGTTCAGCGGCAATCGCGCTGGCGGCGAGGGCGAGGAAGGGAAGAGCGAGTTTCAACATGGCAAGTCTCCTTTTTAAAATAGGAAAGAAGGTAACTCACAGCGATCATTTTCTGCAAATGCAATATTCCAATGGCTTCAAATAAAGGATTCGTGGGATAAAGGTTAGGGAATGTACCGAAAAGATTCTTCTGTCGATTTTCGGGTTCTTTTGAGCCGATTTTCGAC
>CAZVXG010000079.1:0-5330 GCA_964631635.1 uncultured bacterium
GCGACGATTCCCATCAAACTGCCCAAATGGAGGCTGTCGGCGGTGGGATCGAAGCCCAGATAAACCCCGATCGGCTTTTCGACCCGATCCCTGAGACCGGGACTCGTCATCTGATCGATGAATCCCCGCTCTATAAGAACGTCTATGACATTTTTCATTGCAACTGAGGAGGATACCTCCCCAAAGGATTTTCATCAAGCACCCTCAAAAAAATCATAGCAATTGTTTAAATAACAAAACCTGGAATATAATGTTCCTTAAAATAAAACATGGATAAATTATGACATATGCAATTGATTCTTTAGAAATTTCACCTGTTTCTTATTTTGAAATAGCATCTACATCCGCCGCGCTGCATCCGGAAGCATTCCTGGAATTGTCCGCGCCGCAATCTTCATCGCGTGCTGGACTGCGCCGTATGCGTACTGAGACTCCTACGACCACTTGCGATCCCGGTTTTGTGATCGAGCCAGACTTCGAACCTGTCGAATTGCTGCTGCTCCAACTCGATGAAGCGCTTCGAAAAGGACGCTATGAGGAAGGATTCTCTCTCATCGATCAACTGGATGTACTCTGGAATGACACACTCCTGGATCCGACCGTCGAGTTCCTCGCTTCATTGCAATCAGACACTCAATCACCATCCCCGCATTTGCGATCCGCACTTGAATTCTTAGGGCAAGGCGCGCTGTCCGAAATGAGAGCCTATTTCCTGGCGCTGACAAACGACGACGGCGCTATCGATCTTTGCAATTCTGGATTCGAAAAACTGTGGCGCGGCGTATCGGAAGTGAGAATCGTAGCGAAAGAGCAGAGTCAGCGAGACGAGGAAACCTTTGCAACAGTCGAGAAAATCCTAAAAATGGCGCAGTATCTGACGCGCGGCATATTCGCAATATCTTTGAACATGCGCGAACTGGCAATCGACGATCTGAAAGCTGGCTACAACATGTCGCTAACTGAAGAGTTCTTTGATGAGGAAGATTTCGATATCGAATGTTTCTTCCCGATCAAAGTCCTCGAGCAAAAACTCCAGGCGCCGCTTTTACCCAAGCCTTCGATCGTAAATGATCGAATTCCCAAATCCCTCTTCCTGGCCGGCCGTTACGAGGAGGCTTTGGCGCTCCTTTCCATGCCACAATCGTTTGAAGACGAAGAAGACAGTATTGACGGTGACGGAGCCAAAGCAGCTTGCCTGGCCCTCCTGGGGCGCTATGACGAAGCGATCGATCTCCTGGAAAACCGGCAGGATGGCGTAGCTGAGCCGGCGATCGCATCTCTTGTCTATCTTCTAAAAGGCGATCTCGAGAAGGCGAAAGAAGCTGTTCTTAATGATGAAAATGAGCTCGCCTATCTCCTGCTGCCCGTCATCCTGGGCTGCGAGCGGAGTGCTGAGCTTCGAATGCTTGGCTGATCGCCAGCATGTCATCGCTTAATTTCTTTGCGAACTGCTGGATCTTCCGGCTAAGAGCCGCGGCATTTTGATTCTGGTCGAAAAGGCGGATCTCTTTTTCTTTCAAGTGGACTCGATGCATCGCATTGGAGGCGATCCATTTATGGATTTTGTCGACCGTATCGGCCAAAGCGGTCTCCGTGATCAACTGATTTTGCTCTTCCCACTGCATGCGGAGCTTTTCTCTAGCCCGTTTCGTCTTGGTGCTTTCAGGGGCGATTCGATTGCGATTCCATCTTTCGAGTTGGCTTTTCATGAAATTCTCTACCTTCTCATTTTAGAAAAACTTCTTATAAAGTTCTAGTAGAAAATTTCGCGGCAATTGGATTAACATTTTCTCATACGAACCTATCTCACTAAAGATTTTCTGGGAGATTTGAGATGATTTTGAGCGACTTTTTGCGGCGTAAGGCCGAAACAAATATCAAAAACTGCATCTTTGTGAGGCCAAAGCCGTCAAAAAGGCGCCAAAAGCGCTCAAAGATCTCGAAACTAGATTTAGTGAGATAGGTTCATGGGCATCTCGGAAGCAAAGAGAGCTGCGGGCCGGAAAGCAGCTGAGTTTTTACAAAACAAAATGATCGTGGGCCTCGGAAGCGGATCCACGGCAACATATTTCATCGAAGCATTGATCGACAGATGCCGAAGCGCCCTCAAGATCCAAGCCGTCGCCAGTTCGCGCCATTCTGCCGATCTCGCGAGAAAAGGAGGCATTGAAGTCCTCGATATTAATTCTGTGCCACGAGTCGATCTCACCGTCGATGGAGCAGATGAAGTCGATCCTCAAAAGCGGATGATCAAGGGAGCTGGCGGAGCCCACGTAAGGGAAAAAATCCTCGCCAGTTCGAGCAGGGAAATGATCGTAATCGTGGATGAGACCAAACTGGTGCCCGCCTTGGGAAAGGCGAAGCTGCCAGTCGAAATCCTATTCTACGGATCTCCTGCGACGCGCATGAAGCTCGAATCCATCGGCTTTAAAGGGAAATGGCGGATGAACGAAGACGGAACCCTCTTCGTTACAGAAAACGGCAACCTGCTTTTCGACCTCCAATTTGAATCTCCGCTCGCTGATCCGGAGCAAGAGCACGCCAAGATCCTCCAAATTCCAGGGGTGATCGATACTGGGTTTTTCTTTGGACTCGCCGGCAGGCTCGTCATAGGCTATTCGGACGGCAGCGTAACAGTGCGGTAATAATCATCGAGATAGGGATCGATGTCGGCGCTCTGGAAGATGCTTCTGACGAGCTGCTCGGTGGGAAATCCTTTCCAGCTCTCGATAGAGTCTAATTCCAGACGATCGAAATGCCGATATCCAGGGACGTTCGTCCCGACCGCATCGAGTCCATGAACCTCAACAGTGAGATCCGTCAAGACAAAGCCGCCGATAAGGATCTGTTGGGTATTTTGACTTGGCTCCATTCTCTCGGCAATCGACGTCCAGTTGTTGCGCGTCCCCATCTGATTGCTGAAATCCACTTGAAGAAGCGCGTTGCGGATCGATATCTGATCGATCCGCGTGGAATCTCCAAATAACTGGCTGAACCGATAGCTGCATTCGATTCGGCCAGCCTTGAAAGCTACTCCGTCTTTAAAGTCAGGGGGATTTTTGATTTTGAAAGAATGCATTTTCACGTTGCCGGGCCACAATCTGATCCAGCCGACAGATACCGGCATGCGCATCTTCTTGGTCAAATAGGCGCCTGTGATCGGGGCTTTCACCAACCAGATAAAAATGAGCGCAGCGCATACGATTAATGCAAAACATTTCCACCCATACGGCTTCATTGCTCTAAAATAGAGGATTGTAGTTTTTTTTTGAATCCGCTATTTCTAAGACATGCGGAAATTTTCCCTTTTCCTGGCCCTCGTATTGCTTGCTATGGTTGCAGCCGCCTGCATCGCTTGGACCAATCGGGAGAACATCCTCGCTCATTTTCTATCGCGCGGGCTCCATGTTCCCGTAACCATCCGTTCCCTCGATATCAATAAGACATCGGCCGCAATATCGCGGCTTTGGATCGGCAATCCCGCTCATTCTAAAACAACGACTGCGTTTGCCGCCGAGGCTGTGAATATTCAGGCGACTTTGGATCAAATCCTGGCAAATCCTTTGATCATCGAAGAGATTGAAATCAGCAACATCTCCGTCGGCATCGAATTTTATGATGAAAAAGGTGCAGACAGCAACTGGAAGCGAATCCTTAACGAGGATAAAAAAAAGGCAAAATCGCGCGACTACCTCATCCACACTCTGATCCTTCGCAATCTCATTGTGGAGGTGGTTCAGGCCAACGGCAAGGTGAAGCGCTATCCCACGATCCCACAAATGGAATTCCACAACATCGGCAGCGCGACTGGCTTCCCAATCGACGAGATCGAAAAAGCGATCTTTGATTTGATGATGAAGAATCTTTTCCAGAAGCTGCAACTCGACCAGCTCTTCAAAACCTTTGTCCCCAATCTGCCTCTCCCTTTTATGGGATCTTAGAAATTCCCTCTACGCTCAGGTTCCTGCTTGCAATAGGTGTCGGCTAATCCAGGCGCGCTGCCGAGCCACATCCCTTCTTGTTTGAAGAAAACGACATCGCCATAATGGAAAATCCGGCAATATCCCTGATCGAGATGACCCGCATCGTATCGAAAGTTGTTGTAGGTGACCAGGCCGAGCGGATCCTTGGAGGGATCAAATGACGTTTCCGGAGGAAACTCTAAAACCATCGAATATCCCTTCGTGTAGACGAAATAGTCGATGCTCGGATCGCTATTGGCAATCTCGAATGCCAGCTCGAGAGAAATACCCCTTTCCACCCGGACTGCATTGGCGTAATCGGATCCTTTATACTGCGCTGCATTCGCCTGTTTTCTGAAGCCATTGAAGCTTACTTCTTCATGAATGGCTGCTTGAGGATTCTGTGCGACATAGTCCATAAAAACTCTCCTATTTTTTAGGGTTATTAGGAAAAAAACATCACTCTAAACATTTAAGTAATAAAAAACAAATTTTTTTATTTAAAATAATTATTATATATATAATAATTATTTTAAATATTTACGGTTTTTGTAAACGAATTAGAGAATCGTCTGATTTTTTAACGGCCACCCCTAAAAAGTCATGGCAAGACGATAATGAACTCGGGCCTTAAGGGCTTGCGCCTCCTCGAAGAGGATGGATCGTAAACAAGAGGAGAGCGGCATCACCCCTCCCCTCCTCCGAATCATAAGATATCCGCGGCGATCGAGGCGAGCTCCGACCGTTCCGTTTTCTCGAGGAACATATGGCCGAAAATCCTGTGGTTTTTAAATTTCCCAACCGCATACGTCAGACCGTTCGAATCCTTATCGAGATAGGGATTGTCGATCTGGGTCGGATCGCCTGTGAGGACCACTTTAGTCCCTTTGCCCGCTCTTGAAATGATCGTTTTTATTTCATGCGGAGTCAAGTTTTGCGCCTCGTCGATGATCATATAGATCTTGGGCAAAGAGCGGCCCCGGATATAAGTGACCGCCTCCATCTCGATCTTCTTGCTTTCCATGATGAATTCCAAGGTGGCGGCCCCATTCCCCTCTCCGCTCGTCGTGGAGCAAAGAAATTCGAGGTTGTCGTAAATCGGCTGCATCCAGTGATAGAGCTTTTCTTCCTTCGTTCCTGGAAGATATCCGATATCTTTGCCAAGAGGGACGATCGGACGGGAGACCAAGATCCGGGAATAGATATGGTCGTCGAATACCTTCTTCATTCCGCAAGCAAGCGCAAGGAGCGTTTTGCCCGTTCCGGCCGGCCCTACGAGAGTGACCAGATGGATATCGTCGCGGAGCAATAGATCGATCGCGCACCGCTGCTCGATATTCAGAGGCTGAATGCCCCAAATATCGCGAG
>CAZVXG010000080.1:0-2097 GCA_964631635.1 uncultured bacterium
GGGAGGTGCTTGCGATGGCCAGCTACCCTCGCTTCGATCCGAATGATTTCATCCCGACCGCCAATCTGGAAGATCGCCATAAGCGGCAGGACCGGCTTTCCCGGTGGCTCGAGGACGAACGGTTCGTCGCAGCCGTCTGGGATGGCAAAGAATTCTTGTCTCGCGAACGGTTCAGCCGGCGTTTTTTCGATGATGAGGCGATTTTGAGCTGGGCTCTTTATCTCGATCTGATTTTACCGGAAGAGGGTCCTTTGCGCACTTTTTTCCAAAAGGTCGACGACGTAAAAACCGCAATCCAGGTACAGGAGGATTTTGAAACGCTCCGCTACTTTTCCGCCACGTCCGATCCTTGCCTTACCGTCGAGCTGCTGGAGCCTCCTGTTGAGGAAGATGCGGCTAAGCGCGCATTCCGGAGGCTGGATGCGCTGCTAAGCCCGATCCCAACCTCCGACCGCCTCTTCGCGATCGATCTGTGCCGGCTGATTGTGGATAGCACGCGATTCAGCGATGAGCTGATCGGAAAAATCGGCTCGATGAAATTAAACGCCTATCGAGATCTCTCCCTTGCGTTTCTAAAACTCGAAAGTAGGGCAAAAGAAGCCCAGCGGGAGGTATTCCATCGAGAGCGATTCCAACCCTGGCGCGAAGCGAACCAAAAAGAATTTCTGACGGAAGCTAGAAAAAGGGAAAAGGAGAAAAAAACCTACGCTCGTCCTTACCTCGATTATTTAGATCGCCTGGAACGGGAGCGATTCGCCGAATACTGGAATGAAAAGCGGCTTTCCTTTTTAAGGGAGCATCTCGTTGAAGAGCCGTCGTTGTCGGACGCTGTGAAATCGCTGCCTTCCGATCTCACAGAAGAGTTCTTGCATACTTTCCGCTCTTTTCAGCAGCTGGACCGGCCGCTTTTGGGAACCTACAAAAAATTCCAGACTGAAAAAGATCTCGCTGGCGCCGCCATTCCAAAAGGAGGATTTGGTTCTATCCGCTCTTATGCTTTCCAAACCAGCGCGCCGCAAGGATCGGTCTTCAAACTCATCGCGGCGTATGAAGGCTTAAGGCAAGGCGATACGCCTGTTCTTATAGATAATCAGAGCAAGGACCCAAAGTTCGTCGCGTATGCCCTGAATGGAACTCCATATCCGCGGATCTACAAAGGGGGGCGGCTTCCTCGCAGCAGCATCCAGAACATCGGAAAAATCGATGTCATTGGAGCGCTGGAACAAACGAGCAACCCCTACTTCTCTATCTTGGCTGGCGATTACCTGTCCGATCCGGAAGATTTGAAAAGTGCGGCGCAAAGTTTCGGATATGGGGAAAAAAGCGGTCTCGATCTTCCCGGCGAGGCAGCGGGCGCCCTCCCTACGGATCTGAAAAGGAACCGGACGGGCCTATATGCTTTTGCGATCGGCCAGCACACGCTCCTGTCGACACCGATGCAATCTGCGATCGCCTTGAGCGCGATCGGCAATGGGGGAAAGCTCTTGAAACCGAAGATCACCTTAAGCTCGGCGGGATTAGCTCCCGACCGGAAAGAACTCTCGGTTTTTTCCGTTGCAAATAGTTTTTCCGAAAAGGAGTTGAAAGCCCTCGGAATCCCATTTTCCCTGTTTACCGGCATGCAGGCAAAAGAGCCGGTATCCGAAGTCGCCAGCCGGCCTACGGAAGTCAGGAGAACGATCCCTATTGTCCCTTCGATCCGATCGCAGATTCTGGAAGGGATGGATCGTTCGCTCTGGAGTGCGAAGGGAGGGACTCGGCCAAGCGCTATCCGGCTCCTCCGCGCCTATCCCGCCCTCGCGTCTGAATATCTCCCGCTCCAGCATCAAATGATCGGAAAGACTGGCACGGCTCAAATTCTCTTCAATCCAAACATCAACCCTTCCAGCCTGGCTCAAATGGTAAAACACACCTGGTTTGCAGCCCTTTCCTTTTCTCCGGAGTATTCCGGTAAAGCCCGCTACGATCATCCCGAATTGGTCATCGTCGTATTTTCCCGTTTTGCGGATGCGGGGAAGGAAGCTGCGCCAATCGCCGCGCAAATGGTCAAGAAATGGCGCGAAATCAAGAAGCGGCATGGGGTTTGAAGCATTCATC
>CAZVXG010000080.1:2197-5307 GCA_964631635.1 uncultured bacterium
GTGGCGAAACGATAAGCCTCAGCGCGGAAAAGCTGATTGGAAATCGAACTGAGTCCAAGGCAGACGATCCAGAGGAGATCGATCGAAGCGAACTGTTGCCCTGCGACCGCTTCCGTATGGAAGAAGAGAAAAGGGAAAAGGCTAAAGCACGTGCTTATAGCGAAGAGATGCAGGACGCCGATATGGGGCCGGCTTTCTTGCGCCGCATGGCCAAATACGATCTGGGAGGCTCCCTGAAAAACCCCGGCAAGCAGTCCAACGAGGCTGATCAGGGAAAAAATCCCTGCGTCGGGCCGCAGGATGAGAATGGCGCCCACGAAAGCGACCAGGCTTCCGATCCAGCTCGATAGGCCTACTTTCCGACGTAGGATCGCCCAGTCGATCAGGGAAATAAAAATCGGGCCTGTATTGAGAAGGGCGGCGGCATTCAAGAGAGAATTTTTCTCGAGATAATAAAAAAAGCAATACTGGGAGGAGATGACGAAGAAGGCTCGCAGCACCTGGATTTTGATCGCGCTGAAATCAAAGATTCCTTTCAGGCGCCCCAACGCTAAAAGGCCTAGAAAATAGAGGACGAGAGCGGCCAAAAAACGCCAAAAGAGGAGCGCGGCGACACCCAAGTCTGCTAGCCCCAACTTGCCGAAAAGAGCGATCAGCGATATGCCGCTCGCCGAGAGCAGCATCAGCCTGACGCCTTTATAAAACGCTTTGTGCTGCAAATGCATGGGGCAATCGACTTTGAAAATAGGCGATCGTCGCCATCAATCCTTTCTCAAGAGGGATGTTCGGTTCCCATCCCAAGAATTTCTTGGCGTAAGAGATATCGGGACGGCGCTGTTTGGGATCGTCAGAGGGGAGGAGTTGGAATTCGATCTTGGAGGAAGAACCGGTGAGACGCACAATTTCCCGAGCCAAGTCGATCACCCGGGATTCGGATGGGTTGCCGATATTGACGGGTCCGGTGATCGCATCGGGCGCACGCATCAACCGGACGATGACCTCGATGAGATCGTCGACATAGCAAAAGGAGCGTGTCTGAGTCCCTTCTCCATAGACGGTGATGGGGGCATTCTTAAGCGCCTGCACGATGAAGTTGGAAACGACGCGGCCATCATGGGAATCCATTCGGGGCCCATAGGTATTGAAGATGCGGCCCACCTTGATGCGAACCCCATGTATGCGATGGTAGTCGAAAAAGAGCGTTTCGGCACATCGCTTTCCCTCATCGTAGCAGGAACGGCGTCCGATGGGATTGACGTTGCCCCAATAGCTTTCATGCTGAGGATGGAGGTGCGGATCTCCATAGACTTCACTCGTCGAAGCCTGGAAAATCTTGCAGCCGAGCCGTTTGGCCAATCCGAGCAGATTGAGGGCGCCGAGAAAACTCGTCTTCGCCGTCTGGATGGGGTCGCGCTGGTAATGGAGCGGAGATGCGGGACAGGCGAAATTGTAAATCTCATCGACTTCGACATTGAGAGGAAAACAGATGTCGTGGCGCAGCACTTCAAAATTTGGATGTCCCATCAAGGGGAGCAGATTGGCGCGGCTGCCGGTAAAGAAGTTATCGACACACAGAACCTCGTATCCCTCTCCGAGTAGTCTTTCACATAGATGGGAGCCCAGAAAACCGGCTCCTCCTGCGACTAGAATACGATTGCGTGTTGTCATCCTATCGAGCCTTCAAGAATAAATGCCAAACGGCAATTTCCCTCATGGTAAGCCCAATCGACGAACGGTGTCAACTGCTCCGTCGGCTCGGCTACGGCGGTGACGATCGCCTTCTCGCATACGGAAAGGGCGGCGATCGGCTCGGCGGTATCGAGAGGCGAGGATAAAAGAAGCAACACGACATCGTAATTTTGCCTGGTAGAATCGAGGAGGCGGCGGAAAACATCCGATCGGATGATCTCCGTTCCATAGGGAGTAAAGCCGCCTGAAGCGAGCCAGTCGCATCCTTTCCCTTTCCTGATTGGCAGATCCGCCGTCTCCCCTTTCCAGATTTGCAGGATGCCCGGCTGATCTTTGCTCCTGAATGTCGCTCCGAAATCGCATCGGACGATCAAAGAGCGGCACCCCATGCGGGCAAGGTTTTCTCCGATCGCGTAAGAATAATCGGATCCTTTCCCAGTTAGCAGCCCAACGATTTTACCTTGCGGCGGCCGCTCGTTTGGCGCCTGCTTTTGAAAAGTCTCCTCGGAGAGGATGAAAAGGGAAATTTGACGGAGCAATTCCAAATCGGGGTCAGTTGCATCGCCGATCGCGGGACCGTCGCAAAATGAGGTAATCTCCCCTAAAAAAGGATACCGCATGGCGCGCAAGATTTCGGAAGAAACGGGAAATCCGCGGAAAGCGGCTGAGAGCAAAATCTGGCAGACGATGCCAAAGCTGGCCAGGATAGCCCCGAGAAACGAGAAGACAAAAAGCCTTGGACTGCAAGGGTCGATTGGAAGGATGGCCGGATTCAGCACTTTCGATTCGATGTGGTGCAGATGGCGTCCAATCGTCTTCGATTCGACAAGGTCGGTCACCGAAGCGATCATTTTCATCTCCATACCCGTCTTGAGATCTATCCATTTTTCCCTGCGCCACTGATCGGGCAAGCCCTCAAATGATCTGCGGAGCTCTTCCTGCTTGCTTTCCAGAATCTTCTTTTCCTGGATCAAAGCGGCGCGCCGGTCGCGAAGCGAATCGCTTAACCGTTCGCTGAGGACGGAAATCTGTCCATTGATGCAGCCGAGGCTCAAGCACTGCAGCCCTCTGATTTTTTCACGGATTAGACTTGCCTTAAGCCGCTCGACAACGGATAGCTGCTCCAGGTGGTCGGCCAAGATTTTTTTTTGCAGCCCCAGCTCTTCTTTCCATCGCTCTCCCTCCTTTTCGCTGCGGTGCTTTTCATCTTTTAACTGCAGGACGATCTCGCTTGCTTCAGCAATCAAATGCTGGCTCAAGGGATCGCTTAGGACAGTGCCGAGCGAGCTGATCGCGAAATCACTTTTCAGGATTTCCTCGTCGAGCTGATCGAAATGGCGCATGGCAGCGAGATGGCCATCGAGCCGATTGTTGTATTCGACAAAAAGGGCGCGGGCCGCCGCCAGATCGATTCCCTGTAG
>CAZVXG010000081.1:0-5269 GCA_964631635.1 uncultured bacterium
GGTCGGTGTTGCGCCTGGAGCGCAGCTGCAAGCCTCGCTTGCGCTTGAGTGGCAACCTCCCCGGAATCCTGTAGCTCACAGCGCGAGGCTGTATCCCGTTATACCGCTCGCGCATTTCTAAACCTTACTTTTGATAAATGGGATTAATCCTTTTATTTTTTGTCCTGTGCCAGGGAGAACAGATAAAAAGGCGGTTAAAAAATTCCTTATCATTCCAGACATTGCACTGACCGAGACCTTTGTCAGCGCCGCGATGAGATCTGTTTGCGGTTTTCAGTAAAAGATTTTTTTATTCTGTTAAAATAATCGTTACTTTCTTTGATAATAATATTATATAATAATCTTTTTTATTAAATTATTATTAAGAAAATGAAATTTAATTGTTTCAAAATATATTCAATTTTGATATAATGTTAGTAACAAGCAAAATTAAACTATATAAATCGTAATATATAAGGAAGGAATTATATGGCAACAGTAGCAACAGCATTACGGAGCTTACCGGAAACAGAGAGGATCAGCAAGGTGCTCGAAATTATCGAGCAAGCCTCAAACGTGAGAGCAGCAGGACTCGGCGGCGGGGGCGCGGGATCAGTAGCGGCTTTCGGCGTCGGTATGGGCGCATGGGGAGGGACAGCGTTAGGAGATGCGACCGGGGCAGAAGCTGCGGCAAGGGCTGCAATTGCAAGCATTACGAAAAACTCGCTATTCGAGGCTGAATACTATAAAGCATCCAAGTTGAATTTTATTGATAGAGATATCATCTGGACATCGGCATCTAAGACGAATAGGCTTGTTGTACAGCAGGCGATGGAGTTGCTGGGAGAACAGAGCAGCTTAAATGAAAGTGTGCTCAAAACAGACCTGATGGATGCATTTAGAGCGCGGATCGCATTCTGTACTAAAACGATCAATGCGACTATGAAAGAGGACAATCCTCAAAGACAAATGCTCGCCTCTCTGCAGCAGCGGTTCGCCAGTGTGATCGACAAGCTGGAGGATTTGCAAGGGCTTGGCACAAACAAGTTAGCCGCTCTAGGCCCGCGAGGACTCTATCACGATCGTGATACTCTAACTGGAGAATACGTTGCCGGAGGACCTGCTGCTATTGCTGCGGCAGCGAACATCGCTATCCCACTCCCAATAGCTGGTCAGCTTGGAGTTGTTGAGGGATTCCGTGCAGTCCAGGAAATGGATTGGACTGCGCTTAAAAGTGCTGAAGCTGAACTAGCCAGCCTTGAACAGGAGATTAACGGAGAAGCCAAAACTGGCAGCTTCGACGATTTTGGTATTCGCAAAAAGGGCCTGATAGAACCCATTAAATTGGCGAGACGGGAGATAGAGAAACGCAAGGCTCGTCTGAATCATATAAAAAGTTCTCTTGGCGCTAACATACTAAACTTTAAACAAAAAACTTACATCAAGATCGCTACTGATGCAACAGTGAGGAACACCGAGTGCACTGCTAGAGCGGCGGCCGGTACTCTCGGCATCAGCGCTAACGCTGCTGCTCCTCCTGGTCCAGCAGTTGAGCTTTTTAAGACTTGCAATAGGATCTGGAAGGAAGTCGATCTTGTAGATCCTCAGTGGTTTGAAGATAATCAGATCGAGAAGGTTGTGCTCAAGGGCATTCTAGCTGACTTGTATACCAAAGGTTACTCTCCAAAAGCGCAAAAGGGAGAGGTGACAGACTTCCTGAATCGCTTGTGCAATCGCCCGCCTCGCGCGCCGCGACGGGATCCTGTCAAAATAGGCGCTCTCGCGATCGGAGGCGTGACCTCTGCAGCGGTAGTCACGGTACCTGCTCTCGCGACGTACTTGGGAACTAACGTGACAACTGCCTTGGCTGCTGGCTCCTTACTGACTGGTCTTGGTACAGGTGTCGGAGTTGGCGCCACCATATATTTCGGCGCGCGCGCCCTTATGAAACTGGACAGGCTGTTGGACGAAAATGATGACGAGTAACTAAAGCTCGCATAGCAGATTGCTCGGTAACAAAAAATGGGAGGCTTTGCCTCCCATTTTTTTTTGTCACAACAAATTAGCGCCAATCGATTCCTGCTTCAGAATACTCCAGATTGATTAGATTACGGCAGGGCATAAAGATTACTCCTGGAAGATTACTCTTGGGATCCCAGCTCGAGGATGCGGATTCCGAGAGCCTCTCCTATGTAGATCAATTCGGCTTTACCTACCTTTTTCCCATTCACGGTCAGGGAAACTCCTTGATCCGGATGGATGGGGAGCTCCAACGTGTTTCCTGGATTCAGATGCATGAGATGGTCCAGCGTGATCCGAAGACGCGCCAGTTCAACGCAAACGTTCAGAGGGATATCCTTGATCGAGCCGCTCGACTCTTCGGCTGGCTGCACCATTTCTCCAGCCTGGCTTTTCTCTTCCATATTCTCCTCCTGGGTCATTGCAAAATCGAGAAGTTCCAATTTGTTCTGTTTAATTTTTACCTGGAACAGAGGAATGGATCCAATATTAAGGGTCGCAATCCCTGTCTGCTTCCGCGCGTCATAGCTGCTCCTGTCGAGTATGAGTACATCGCCCAGCTTGAGCGCTTCCCATTCCGATTGGGGAAGGAGTACCGAACCAGTTTTCACCCCGATGATCAGTTCCATGGCTTTGGCAGCGGGGCTGCTCGCGTATTCGGAAGGCGTCTGCGAGAAATGTTCTACCCATTTCTTTCGGAATGAAGAGGGGAGGATCAGGCGCCCCCAACAGGAATTTTCCCCATAGGAGATCTCCACATCGATGCAAAAAGAGGGTTCATCGGGAAGCTCGCTTGTCTCTTCAAGTTGCGGGGTGAGCTTTTGCAATGGGCCGATTTTGCAGGCGGCGTCGAGAACCTCGAGGAGGAGAAAACGGCTAAAGCCCGCTTTCAGAGGCTCAGAGACCAGGTTCTTCGATGAGATCCCATGCATCATCCAAGACAAAAACTTGTTTATATCGGCGCCAGACATGGCGAAATAAAGAGGGAATCCCAATGGACTTAGGAGAACCGATGCGACGAAAGGATTGCGTCCCAGGCCTTTTTTTACAGCTCCCGCTTCCCGCCACGCCTGTTCTGCAGGACGGAGGGAAAGATCTTTCGTTTCCAACCGGGTCGAGAGAACGGAAGCGAGATGCTGCCAATCGTAAGGAGGGGCGTTGCCGAAGAGGGGAATTTCGGTCATTTCAGGTAGGAAATCAGCGAGTTTCCGTACCCAGGAAAATGAAGATGCTGGATGTTTCATAGCGCTTACTTTCCTTTGCCTAATCCCTTATCCCGCGGAGTCTCTTTGCGGCGAAACAGGGGTTTTTCATAGGCTGCTTCGATCCGGTTGATGCCGAAAGAGAAGTTCCCCCTTTGAAAGGCGGCGAGAAGATTGGGGATATTCTGGTTGAACGCAGTCACCGCTTCAGGCGATCCTGTCAGGCGGATATTCAGGGAATAAGGCGCTGTAGAGAACCTTTCGATGGCGATCGTAGCGCCGTAAAACTTCGAATTTGCAAAAGAAGGCGCGTTCAAGATGAATTCAGTGTGGCTGTCTCCTGATGGAGAGGTCATTGCGACGATCGTGCCGATCATATGGAAATAAATGCGCAGCGTGTCGAAGCTGAGATAGGGAGCCGCAGTTGTTGCCGCTGCTTGCGCTACGGGAATGGCCTCAGGGAGAAGCGGGGAGAGAGAAGGGGCAGCGATCGCCTCTTCCAGGGGTTTCTTTTTTTCTCTCCGCTCTTCCTGCTCTTCTTTTGGAAGCATTGCGGAAGGTTCCTTCCCTCTATCTGCAGAGCGGGGAAGATCCGTTTTCCTGGCTTCTCCCGCTACAACGCCCCTCTTTTTCTCCGATGTCTCGGGAGAAGTCTTTTTTTCTTTCTCTTCTTTCTTCAGCTCTCTGGCCCTCGAAACCAGATCTCCTTTCCTGTCTTTAGCCGCCGCCTCTATCGACTTTTCTTCAATTTCCTCTTCCTTTTTCGCAAGAGGCGCTATACCGGAGCGCAAAGGAGAAAAAGCGGGAGAAGGACCAGTTCCCTGCTCCACTTTCTTTTTCTCTTCAGCCATTCGGCTTGCAGATGGCATGGAAGCAGGCGGTTTGCCACGCAAGCCGAAGGGCTGCGATTCTTTGAAGGCTCCTCTTTCTTTTTTGCCCGTGGCTTTTTTTTCATGAGAACCCTGTTGTTGCTCTTCGCCGTCAGTTTTCTCCTCAGCTGCGGTTTGCTCGAAGATGCGGGAAGCGGAACGGGGGGTTTCCTGAAAAGAGGGGCGGGGCGGGACCGTGTCGGGAGGTTCATCGATACTGCGCCAGACGTCCCTGGATTGCGGCAATGGGGATTCCGCTTCTTCCTCTCCAACAGATGGGCCTGTGTAAGACGGAGTAGGTTCTTGGGCAGGCGCGCCGCTTGCAGAGGTCGTCTCAGGCGCCGAAGAAGCGGAGGCGAACAAAGTGAAGGGAGTGGGGTGTTCCGAAGGAGGCTCTTCCTGATGATCGACCATCTCCCTGAATCTGCGCGCCCGGGTCTGGTTTTCGTCGACTTCGGAAACCTTTGTGATCTTTTCGACTTTCTCTACTTTGCGATGCGTCGGGTTGTTCTTATCATTTGGGACGTTTTTATCCGGAGGGACTGGTGGTATGCGGTTCGATGTCATAGTTCATCATTGTCTTTTTTCATTTTTTCCCGCTCTATTTTTCGCATTTCCTCTTCTCTTTTGCGGAGCAGATGGGTCGCAGATCCCTGTTCGTCGTGTTCGACTCCTTCTTTTTGCATCGCCCAATAGCCCACCTCTTTTTCCCATTCTTTCTTGTGCATCTCGAGTTTTTCGAGATCCTTTTTCTTTTGGAATAAGTCATCGGTGGCTAGATCGACTTGTTTTTGAGCTGCATCGACCGCTTTTTGCTGCTCCACGACTTTTTTTTCTTTTTCTGCCAGTTTTTCATCCACTACTTTCAAATAGATTTTGCCTCGTTGGATTTTTTCCGAGGGTTCGCCTTTGTCGAGATCGGCGCGGAGTTGCTCGAGTTTTGCGATCTTATGGCGCAGCGTTTCGTCGCGCTCCTGGGTCAAATCGTAGAGTCTTTCATAGGCTTTTTCCAGGAGAGCTTTCTTTTCTTCGAGCGTTTTCACCGCTGCGTCGAAGCGGTTTTTCTTGATCGAGAGCATCTGCTCGAGCGGATAGTTGAACTTGTCGTTTGCCATTAGACTTCTTGCACAACCTCATTTGGCGCATAATACCATTTATCAAAATTAAACTTCAGAACTGCGGACGGCTTTTACCTGCGAC
>CAZVXG010000082.1:0-5263 GCA_964631635.1 uncultured bacterium
CGGTGATCCAGGCGTGCGTGGCCTTTCTGATCCTCCTCCTCATGATCCCCTATACTCAAGGGTGGCTGTCTTTGGACCTGTTCCGCCAATTGAGCTTATTCTTCACAGCCATCGCAGCTCTCTACACGGCCATTTCCGTCGGCGATTATGTTCTGGCCAACCGCATTTACATCAAGAAAACCCTGGAAAATTCCTAGCTTAAATGATATAGGACGGTTCATGGCGAAAGATGTCGTGATCGTGACGGGAAGCTGCGGAAGAATTGGATCGAATGTCGTTCGGCGGCTGGGATCCGAATACAAGATCGTAGGATTCGAGCTTTTGAAAGCGCTCTACGCATCGGCAAACGAGGAACTCGTCCCAGTCGATCTCGCCTCGGATGAAAGCGTTCATCAAGCCTTCATGCATATTGAGAATGTTTATGGCAAGCGGATCGCTTCTGTCATCCATCTGGCCGCCTACTACAGTTTCGACGAACAACACTCCGACAAATACGAACTCATCACGGTGGGTGGAACCAAGCGGCTGCTCAAAGCGCTCCAAAATTTCGAAGTGGATCAGTTCCTCTTTTCCAGCACCATGCTGGTCTATGCTCCGACCAGACCGGGCCAGCCGATTAACGAGAAGAGTCCCATAAAGCCCAAATGGGACTACCCGCTTTCCAAAGTGCATACCGAAACGGCGATCCATGAGATGAGGGGAAAAACAAAGACCGTGATCCTGCGGATCGCAGGAGTCTACGACGATCATTGCCATTCGATTCCGATCAGTCATCAGATCCAGCGCATCTATGAAAACCAGATCGAAAGCCGCCTCTTTTCAGGCAATATCCATCACGGCGCTTCCTTCCTGCACATGAGCGATTTGGTCGATGCGATCGCACTCGCCGTAAAGACAAGGGAAAAGCTGCCGTCTGAGCTCGTACTCCTGATCGGAGAGCCGAAGACATTGAGTTACGATGATTTGCAACGGAAGATCTCCCGCCTTATCCGCGGATCGGAATTCACGACCTGGCGCATTCCGAAGCCAATCGCCAAGATCGGATCGTGGGTGCAATGCCATAGTCCCTTCATTCCCAAACCGTTCGTCAAGCCGTGGATGATCGATCTGGCAGACGATCACTATGAACTCGATATCTCCAGCGCGAAGAAAGTTTTGGGATGGGAGCCGAAGCGCAATCTCGAAGAGACGTTGCCCAAAATGATCGCTGAACTCAAGGCCGACCCCAAAGCCTGGTACAAAGCGAACCAGCTCAAGTGATACCATTTATCAAAATTAAACTTCAGAACTGCGGACGGCTTTTACCTGCGATCCTGCGCCTTCACTCAAGGCAACTTTCCTCAAGTTGTCCTTTCGCTCCAGGCTTTGGTTCTCGGCAAAATCCGTTGCGCATTTCTAAACCTTATTTTTGATAAATGGCATAATCACAGGTTCTTGGAGGCCTCCTTCACACAAACAGAGGAGCTGTCTGCTAAAAGAGGGGGAAGGGAATGGCGAAGCAATGCCTTTGCAAAGTGATTGTCTTGCCCCATGAACTCGAGGTTGGAAGTGTCGGTCAAATAATTGGTAACCAGAAAATCAATGGGCAGATTGTGATGGGCTCGGTTATGGAAAAATTGTACGGGCGGATCAAAAAGTAAAAGATCGATCTGATTCTTTTCTTTTAAAGACAAGATCTCGGCTGCTGAGCAAAGATTCGCCCCGTCTGAGAAATAATGATCCTGTTTTACTCCTGAAATCACCAAGGAAAATTTCTTCGATTCGCTGAATTTTTTATAGAATGCCGCAATCTCTTTTGCGACATCGACCGACCAGTTAGAGATCTCAGCCAATTTGGCTGAAATCCTTCCGAACCAGAAATTCTTGCCCACTGTGCTGACTGAAGAGGGTCCGCAGTGAAACGTTATATTCCGCGGAATCGATTGCGCGGTCATGTATTTCAATGCCGCAGAAAAAAATACGGAGCCGATGGAATGAGCCACGAGTTCATCGAGCGGCTGCCCATATTTTTTTTGGAGCGAAGAAATCGTGCTGGCGAGAATCATCGCCGCTTGATCCAACGACTCCGGAAGATACTCTTCGCGAGCGTCGCCGTCTCCCAAACGACAGATGTCGTATTGCGTGATCATCATGAAGCGAGCCGGCGGCAGCGTTATATGTTCATTTTTGATTGCGAGATAGGAGGAGAGGAAAGGATACATTCCAATGACATTGTTATCGATGGTCGTTAGATTTCCGGGAATGAGAAGGAAGTTAAACCATTTGGGAAAAAGGCCGTTTTCTTGAGGGCGAGCAACCTCAGAAACCGATGAAGGATCTGCAACCCCTTCCTTCGATTCGATCATGCGGCAAGTGATCGCATGGCGTTGCCCATTCAACGTGATTTTAAAGACTTCATCCCGAACCGCAAAATTTTCGCGCACTACAAGGTGGTCCTTAAGATTGGGGTCCAAAGGAGCCTGCGGATCCCAAAAATCGGAAAAGTAACGCCTCTCAAGCTTCATCTGTTCGTGGTTTAAATAGGGCTTCAAGGGGAAAAAGAAAAGATCGCGAATCACCCCTCCCAGAGCGGAACGGGCGGTCGTCCAAATTGTGCGAATGGGGCAGGTTGTCCAATTCCAAATCCTTTGACAGATGGATTGGATTTTTGCAGCGCATGCTCCCAAAATGCCGATGTTCTCATCGCGGATTTTCTCATTGCCGATAGGCAAAAAAAGGTCTTGAGAAAATTCGATTCCATCGAGTGAAACAGCCATAGTGATCCTCCCAGCTTTAAGGTGGAAAAGGATAGAGATTCAAAAGTTATTTCGAAAGAGATTTTACAGGCTCGAACGATTTGCGATGGATCGGGCAAGGGCCAAATATTTGCAGCGCTTGCAGATGTTCTTTTGTCCCATACCCCTTGTTTCGCTTGAATCCGTAGACGGGCCATTGCTCATCGAATTCCTCCATCATCCGGTCTCGCGTAACTTTGGCAAGGATCGAAGCGGCGGCAATAGAAACACTGCGGGCGTCCCCTTCGACGATGCATTCCGCCGGGTAAGAAAAAACAGGAAGCTGATTGCCGTCGATCAGGAGATAGTCGGGCTTTGTCGGCAGAGCAGCTACCGCGCTTTGCATGGCCAAAAACGTGGCTTGTAAGATATTGATGCAATCGATCTGCAGCACGTCGCTGATTCCAATAGCGTAGACCACGTGCGGATGCGCAGTGATTTCAGCATATAGTTTACTGCGCTGGCGCGGGGTTAGCTGCTTGCTATCGTTGAGATGCGGAAAATGGGCGTTTTCATGGAGGATGCAAGCAGCGGCAACGACGGGACCGGCAAGCGGGCCGCGTCCTGCCTCATCGACACCGGCAATGCGCGAAAAACCTTTAGCTCTTAGTTGTCTTTCCAAAACAGATAGAGATCTTAAGCGAGAATGCTCTGCTTCGGAAATAATTTGCTGCATGCAGCAGCTTTATACCTGGAGCAGAGCCTTGAAAACAAGAAATTTTAGGTTGCAGGTTCCGATGTTCCGCGAGCAGCTTCAGGAGCAGCCGCTTCGCCTTCCGCATGGAATTGCTCTCGAATCTTCGTGGCTTTGCCTGTCTTGCCGCGGAGATAATAGAGCTTCGCGCGACGAACCTTTCCAGAACGAATCACTTCAACGCTAGCGACTCGAGGACTGTGGATCAAAAAGACCCGGTCCATGCTCGATCCATAAGCGGTTCGATACAAAGTAAAGGTCTCTGATAACCCCGTCCCTTTCTTGGCGATCACCGTACCGGTAAATGCCTGGATCCTTTCCTTATCCCCTTCGATAATGCGGGTATTGACTCGGACGATATCCCCGATGTTGAACTGGGGAACTTCTTTTTTTACGTATTGAGCTTCAAGCTCTTCAATAACTCTTAAGCGGCTCACTGTGTTTCTCCTTCTCGCATTTTGGCATTACATAATTCGGGTCGTACCCGCCCTGTTTTTTTAAGCGCTTCCCGTTTGCGCCACTTTTGGATCTCGGCGTGGTTTCCGCCTCGCAAGACCGGAGGCACCGCCAATCCTTCAAACACCTCAGGCCGGGTGAAATGGGGCGCATCGAAAATCCCTTCCTGAAAAGAGTCCTCGTGAGCGGCGTCCGGATGCCCGATCACTCCGGGAATGAAACGGGAAACGGCATCCACTAAAACGATCGCGGCGACGCAACCATTCGTCAGGACGTAGTCGCCTATGCTGATCTCTTCGTCCACTTCGATCTCGATGACCCTCTCGTCAATCCCTTCATAATGGCCGCAAACGAGAATGAGATGCTCCAGCCTCGCCAATTCCTGGCATTTCGACGCTTGGAGTAATCCCCCTTGCGGTGAAAGACAGACAACATGCGAACCAGGGCGCTTCACACTCCGGATCGCATTGGCAACGGGATCTGGCCTGAGTACCATCCCAGGACCTCCTCCAAAGGGGCGGTCATCGACTCGGCGATGCTTGTTATCGGCAAAATCGCGGATGTCCGTATGGCGGATCTCGATCAGTCCATTTTCCCGCGCCCGCATCAGCATGCTGACGTCGAACGGTCCTCGGAAATAGGAGGGAAACAGCGAAAGAATATCGATGATCACATCACTTCTTCTTCCGTTTGTCTCTCGCCTTCTCTCGTTTCGCGACTTGTTTCGCTGTCATTTGCTTCACGACATCGGGCGCCATCGCCTTGACGAGGGACTTGACCCGATCGCTCACTTGAGCGCCATTCCCGACCCAATACTGAAGCCGTTCAACATCGAGGAAGTAATTCTTTTGATTGGGACCAAACGGATTGTACCAACCGAGCTTTTCCACGTATTTTCCATCTCTTGGGTAACGGATGTCTGTAACGACGATGCGGAAACGCTGGCGGCTGTTAGCCCCCTGTTGTCTCATGCGGATGACTAGTGCCATTTCTTACCTAACTGGGTTTTACTTTCATTCATATTCGGCAGACCCTTCATTTTTCCTTTCAGGTCTGGCATGTTCTTAAAAAGCTGTTTGACTCTCTTGAATCCCTTAACCAGGCGATTCACGTCATCGATAGCGACGCCGCTTCCTTTTGCAATCCTTTTGCGGCGGGGAACCGTGAGCTCATCTTTTTCCTGTCTTTCTCCTGGGGTCATCGAGAGGATCACCGCTTCCGTTTTCCCAAATTCTTTATCGGAAAAATCGAGATCGCCGATTCCGCCTAGACCAGGCATCATCTTCAAGAGGCTCTTGAAAGAGCCCATCTTCTTCACCATCCCCATCTGTTTGAGGTA
>CAZVXG010000083.1:0-5255 GCA_964631635.1 uncultured bacterium
ATTGCATGAAGGTGCAGTAGCGGAGCAGGAGCTCGCGGAGTTTTCCTTCTTCGAGATATTCGAGATTCTGTTCATCGAGATAAAGAGTGATCTGCGTGCCTCTGGCGCTCCTTGCTCCAGCGCCGATCGAATACGAGGAGGCGCCATCGCAGCTCCAGAAGGTGGACTCGGCATCGGGCAGGTAGGAGCGGGTGTCGATTTCCACTTTCGAAGCGACCATGTAGGCCGAATAGAAACCTAAACCGAAATGGCCGATGATCGGTTCTCCTTCTGGCTTGTATTTTGCGGCGAATTCTTCGGCTCCGGAGAAGGCGATTTGGGCGATATATTTTTCGACCTCTTCTTCCGTCATTCCGATTCCAGTGTCTGAAATCGTCACCGTTTTTCGTTTTTTGTCGATCGAAACGGAGATTTCGAATTCTCCCTCTATCGAGAGCCCTTGGTCGCGGAGGACGCGGACTTTCGTGAGCGCGTCAGTCGCATTGGAGACGAGTTCCCGAATGAAAATATCTTTATCGCTGTACAGCCATTTTTTAATGATCGGCAAGATGTTTTCCGAATGGACGGAGAGTTGATTTTCGCGCATAAACCCTTCTTTGTTATGGGTATCATGAAACTAAAAACTCCTTCAGTTGTCAAGAAGGGATTTGTGATTTAAAGTGCAAAACTTTACTTTAATTCCGTATGAAAGTTTTGGCTGCGCAGATCAACCCCACTATCGGCGATTTGGGAGGCAATACCCGCAAGATACTCGACGCTTTGGATCGGGCGAGAAAGAAAAAGGCCGATATCGTCCTCTTTCCCGAACTGACGCTCTCAGGCTATTTCCCCGACGATCTTTTGCTCGATCCCTCCTTCATCGAGGCCGTAAATAAACAACTCGAATTGATCGAACCGGCCACGGCGGGCCTCTTTGCCGTCGTCGGACTCCCTCGATGGAATCCCAACCGGAAGGAAAAGCCTCTTTATAACAGCGCAGCCGTTTTCGCGGACGGGAAGCTCCTCGGGTATAAGAATAAAGCGTTGCTTCCAACTTACGACGTGTTCGACGAACGGCGCTATTTCGAACCGGGCGTCGAGGAGCCTATCTGGGAGTATCTCGGCCACCGGATCGCAGTCACCATCTGCGAAGACGTATGGCAGCATTCTAGAGCGGTCGGATACACGAGCTATCGCGCCGATCCCATCCTCGAATTGAAAAAGCAGAGGCCCGATCTCCTCCTCAACCTTTCTGGCTCTCCCTACTATTTTAATCGGAAGGATCAGCGCCTCTCTATATTCCAGGCAGTCGCCCGGACGCTTCATTGTCCGCTTGTCTTCTGCAATCAAGTGGGCGCCAACGATCAGCTCATCTTCGACGGCCACAGCTTTTATCTCGATGAAAAGGGGGAATTGATCCAGATCGCCAAGGGTTTTGCCGAAGATGATCTCCTCATCGATCTCAACCCGAAAGCCTGTCCTTGCAAATGGCCGGAAAACGGGATCAAAGATCTCTATGCCGCCCTCGTTCTCGGCGTGCGCGATTACCTGCATAAGCAGGGATTCAAGAAAGGGATACTCGGTCTGTCTGGCGGTATTGACTCCGCGCTCCTCGCCTGCATCGCTAAAGCAGCGCTTGGAGCCGAGAATGTGCTGGCCCTCAGCCTCCCGTCCCGCTATTCCTCTGCCGGCAGCGTCTCCGATGCCGAGCAGCTCGCGAAAAATTTGGGGGTGGCGCTGCGCAAGATTTCGATCGATTCGATCTTTCAAAGCTATCTCGATCTTTTGGAACCGATGTTCGAAAACCGCCTCTTCGATGTTACGGAGGAAAATCTCCAATCGCGCATCCGTGGCATGATCCTCATGGCTTTTTCGAATAAATTCGGCTCCATTCTCCTGAACGCGGGCAACAAGAGCGAGATGGCGATGGGCTACACGACTCTTTATGGCGATATGGCTGGAGGACTCGGCGTCCTGCACGACGTGACCAAACTGCACATCTATCGTCTCGCGGCGTACGTGAATCGCGAGCAAGAGATCATTCCGCAGCAGATCATCGATAAAGCTCCAAGCGCGGAGCTCAAGGAAAATCAAACCGATTTCGAAACGCTTCCCCGCTATGAAGTCCTCGACCCGGTCATCGAAGACTACATCGAAGAGAGGCTCTCTCCGGAAGAGATCGCGTCGAAGCGGAATTTGCCCCTGGAATTCGTCCTCGATCTCACCGGGAAGATGCACCTGGCCGAATACAAGAGGCGGCAAGCGCCCATCGGCATCCGCGTCACCCAAAAGGCTTTCAGCAAAGGAAGGATCGTCCCGATCGTCCAAAAGTGGAGATGATGTTCACGATCTCTTCTGGAAGGCCAATGCGAGGAATAGAGGCACTGCGAGGATGGCCACCACTGCCGCCAGGGGATGGAGTCCATGCGCTGCCAGCTGATCGAAATCGTGGCTGGTGCCAAGCGCTGCAGTATCGAAAGCGGTGAAAGCATACCAGGCATGGGCGTAGAAATCTCCTCTGCCGACGACGATCAGATAGTTGCTCAATTCTGGAAATTTCGATTGCACGACGTATCCGATGACAATTGCGATTGCTGAAATGAGCAAGGTGCTGACAGGCCCCATGGCAGTTACGAAACAAATCGCGCGCGCTTTCCCCAGTTTTTTCCCGAAATCCGTGAGAGAATGGATAAAAAAGGTGGTGATCCCTCCCGTCAAGGGATGGACGGTGATTTTGGGCCGCGCACCTTTAAATACAGATCCTGCTGCAAGGGCATGGCCAGCTTCATGGATAAGGGTTTGTCCGTTGATCGCCGTCATATAGGCGAACACAGTTGGGCAAAGATAATTGCAAGCGGTGACGATCCGCTCTGTCCCATTTTTTTGCAGTTCCGCTGTCGAGGCGCTGTAATAGCGCAGCAGGGCGTTGCAAACAGTTTGCACGGCAATTGCCACAAAAATAAGAGATCCGGAGACGAGGTCCGCCGTGAAGAAAAAGGCCGCCGTACCGATCGCAAGCGATATGGCCAGTTCGGTCAAGCATCGGATTGCTACTTCGCGTACGATTGTAGAATGGGCAGATCGTTCTGCGTGTCGATAGGCAATGTTTTGGGCAGGTGAGAGCGCGGCGACAGCCATAACGATCTATTATGGCTGTTTACTTTCTGAAAAATCAAGCTGCCAGGCAGGCGATGTTGATCCGCATGAGCGGGAGAGGATGGGGCTGTTTGGTTTGGGTCTGGCGAGGCTTGATCGCTACCGCGATGTGAAAGGAATGGCCGCCTGGTTTTGAGATCAGGAAGTTGCGGCGGCGCAATTCCTCGAGCTCCGGCGAGCGGACTTTGAAGAACCAGACTTGCTCGACTTGAGGCCAAAGGGTCGGTTCGATCGAATAAAGGCCTTCGATTTCAAAGGAGTACTCCCGATCGAGTCCGTCGATCTGATCGAAATAGTGGAAGGCGGCTTCGCGGGGAGGAATCACAGGTATGTGGGCGCCTTCAGGAACCGAGAAGAGATTGAAATAGGGAGGGCGTACCAGGCCATAGACCTTTAAATAGGGGACAAGGGTTAGGATAAACCGGTTGTCGATGTCGAGATAAAAGAGCCCAATGCCTGTTTTCCGCAGCGTCCCTTTCCCTTTTGTTAAAGAGCGGAGGATGAGAGATTTGCCGGGGACAGGGCGGGCGGCGGGAGCTTCGTTCGTCTCGATCAGGAGATAGGGGATCGGGGCCGGGTTTTTTTTGGGATCGGCTTCCATCCCTCCTTTTGAGAAATAACGGGCGGGACGATAAGATCCTTCTTTAAAGAAAGGGATGGGGACGGCCAGCTTGGGACGGGTCTCCAGGAAAGGGCGCGTCGTATGGATTTCCTCACGCTGAAGCAAATCGCCAAGCATCTTTTTGAATGTCAGGATTAAGGCGGTAAGCGAAAAGGCCCTTTGCTTTTCTCCCCGGCTATCGCTTAGGCTGGAGCGGCTCCAGGCGAGGTGTCTGAGCTGGCGGCGCGAGGTGATATCGGGATCGAGCTGAAGCAGCTCTCGGTCGATTTTTGTTAGAATTTCGTAATTCATCCGAAGTATTTTACAAAAATTTGAATTAGAATACAATATAATTAATATTTTAAATAATAGATGGGTTACGAAAAATTTTTAACGTGGCGCCGGGCGGGCCTAAAGGACGAAGATGGGCTGATCGTAGGCGCGGACATTACCCAAGAATGGTTGCTTCCCTGGTGGTGGGAGCGCTATCGAAAGCATAATACCCACCCGGTCGCCTTCATCGATTTTGGCCTCTCGCTGGAGATGAAAGATTGGTGTCGGCAGAGAGGAGAACTCATACCGCTGCGCATTTACGATGGCTTTGTGACGGAGAAAACAGAGGTGGATCCAGCGGTTGTCCGAAATCTGGAAGAGGAATTTGGGAAGCAATTTTGGGATTGTAGAAAAACGTGGTTTAAAAAGCCTCTCGCTTGCTTGCAGACTCGATTCCGAAGGACGATTTGGGTCGATGCAGACTGTGAAATCCGCGGCCCCGTTCAGGCGCTCTTCGCATTCGCCGATAAGCCGCCTGGTATTGCAATGGCAAAAGATCAGTGCGATGCGGCCCTCCATTACCCGATCTATAATTCGGGAGTCATTGTGTTCCGCCGCAATCTAGAACTCATAGTGCAATGGGCTCGAAATTGCTTGGAACGGAACCACTTATTTCGAGGAGATCAGGAGGTGTTTTCCCGCCTGGTTGCAGAAACAGGGGTCGTTATTGGAGAAATCCCTCCTCTTTATAACTGGAGCAGGTGTCAAAAAGACCATGCGGAGGCCATTGTTTTACATTGGCATGGAGTTTATGGGAAGCATGTGATCCGCAATCAAATCAATATTTCCGAATTGTCATTTTGAGCCAATTGCAAAACCCCACGTCTTTGCTTCAAAAGACCTGCAAAACTGGATTTTTGAGACAAACGCCGACGAGTGTCTGGTGGCTGTAACTGTGGACTTTCACCTGCTGCAGGGTGCCGATTAGCCCAGCGTCTCCTTCGAAGATCACTTTCTTCCAGCAGCGCGTCCGTCCTTTTAATTGGAGTCCATCCCGATTGAACCGCTCTACCAGCACTTCGACGGTGCTGCCCAGCATTTGCTGCCGCTCCTCATTGCCGATCTCATTTTGGATATCCGTAAGCCGTTGCAGGCGATCGAGCTTGATATCTTCGGGAATATCGTCCTTCCAGCGCATCGCGGGAGTCCCTTTGCGGGGGCTGTAGGCGAAGATGAAGGCGCAGGA